>JAZDDC010000050.1:0-3293 GCA_036679565.1 Gemmatimonadota bacterium | reverse complement strand
CATGAACCCCGAGCGCCTAACTCTCAAATCAAATCAAGCCGTCCAACGGTCCGCCGCGCTTGCGACGGAACGTGGGAATCCCGTCATCAATGATGCGCATCTGTTTGTTGCCTTGCTCGACCAGGATGAAGGTATCGTTGTCCCCATCTTGCAAAAGGCGAGTGTCAACGTTGCGGACGTGCGGTCAAACGCTGAACGCGAACTCGACCGGCTGCCAAGTCAGGAGGGTGGGACAGTTCAGCCGACCTTTGCACGCGAATATTCTCAGGCGTTGACGAAGGCGGACGACCTTGCCAAGGGCTTGGGCGATGCGTACGTGTCCACCGAACATCTTTTGATTGCGTTGGTCGAAACAAAAGGGACCACTGCTCGGGAACTTCTGAGTACGTACAAAATCGATAGCAAGACATTGCTTGAGGCAATGGACGCGATTCGCGGCAGCCATCGTGTGTCGAGTACGGAGCCGGAACAACAGTACCAAGCGTTGGAACGGTACACCAAGGACCTTACCCAGCTTGCGAGACAGGGCAAACTCGATCCGGTCATCGGACGAGATGAGGAGATTCGTCGTGTGATTCAGGTGCTGTCTCGACGGACAAAAAACAATCCGGTTTTGATTGGTGAACCCGGGGTCGGAAAGACTGCCATCGTTGAGGGGCTTGCGCAGCGCATCGTCGATGGTGACGTACCGGAGTCGTTGAAGGGGAAACAAATCCTCGTACTCGATATTGGTCAGATGTTGGCCGGCGCGAAATACCGCGGCGAGTTTGAGGACCGCATGAAGTCGGTGCTGAAGGAGTTAACGAGCCAGGAGGCCCGGTTTGTCACGTTCATCGACGAGTTGCACACCATCGTCGGTGCGGGCGCAGCCGAAGGCGCGGTAGACGCATCCAATATGTTGAAACCGGCGCTTGCGCGTGGCGAGTTGCATGTGGTCGGCGCTACAACCCTTGATGAGTATCGTAAGCATATCGAGAAGGACAAAGCACTCGAGCGTCGGTTCCAACCGGTCTTTGTGGGCGAGCCGAGTGTTGAAGATACCGTCGGCATTTTGCGCGGACTCAAAGAGCGATACGAAGTGCACCACGGCGTGCGTATTACGGATAACGCGTTGATTGCTGCCGTGAATCTCTCTGATCGTTATGTTGGCGATCGGTTTTTGCCCGACAAGGCAATCGACTTGATGGATGAAGCGGCGAGCCGATTGCGCATCGCGATTGACAGTTTACCGCAAGAGATCGATCAGGTAGAGCGCAGCATGGTCAAACTTCGCATTGAGGAACAAGCACTATCGAGGGAAAAAGATACGGCGAGCAGGGAACGACTTGATACGCTGAAACGTGAATTGTCCGAACTCGCCGAGCAGTCCCAGGGAATGAAGGCGCAGTGGCAGGCGGAGAAAGCTGCCATCAAACGTATCCAAGATAAAAAAGCGGAACTCGAGCGGATTCGCCTCGACGCGGAACGCGCCACTCGGGCGGGTGACTTACAGAAGGCCGCGGAAATCTCCTACGGTCGTGTGCCGCAGTTGGAAGGCGAAATCGTAGAAGAGAACGAACGGCTAGCGACCATCCAATTAACGGCGCAGTACCTGAAGGAAGAAGTCGATGCCGAAGACATCGCCGAAATCGTAGCACGATGGACCGGTGTGCCCGTCAGCAAGATGTTGGAATCCGAACGCGAACGTCTCACAAAATTGGAAGATGAGTTGAGTGTCCGTGTGATCGGACAACGTGAGGCATTGGAGGCCGTAGCGAACGCGGTGCGGCGTTCACGTGCGGGCTTGCAAGATCCTAACCGACCCATCGGTAGTTTCATTTTCTTGGGACCAACCGGTGTTGGAAAAACTGAGACGGCACGGACACTTGCGGAGTTTCTGTTCGATGACGAACGTGCCATGGTCCGTTTGGATATGTCCGAGTACATGGAGAAACATGCTGTTGCACGGATGATCGGTGCACCTCCAGGCTATGTTGGCTATGAGGAAGGCGGCCAATTGACTGAAGCCGTGCGACGACGACCTTACGCCGTCGTACTGTTCGATGAAATCGAGAAGGCACACCCGGATGTGTTCAACGTCCTGCTCCAGATCCTGGATGACGGTCGTTTGACTGACAGTCAAGGTCGCACCGTCGATTTCCGCAATGCGGTGATCATCATGACGTCAAACGTGGGCAGCCAATGGATTCTGGAACAAGCCGGTGGAGACTGGGATGATGTCGAGCGTACCGTAAACGAATCATTGCGCAAGACATTCAAGCCGGAGTTCTTGAACCGCGTCGATGACACCATCGTATTCAAACCGTTGGGCCGGGACGATCTGATCCAGATCATCGATTTGCAGTTGATGAAAGTCAGTAAGCTGCTGGCGGATCGCGGACTGTCAATCGACGTATCGAGCGAAGCGAAAGAATACCTCGTGAACCTTGGATACCGGGTACCAGGAGGGGGATGTGATTCTGGTGGACGTGTGTGATGGGGGCGGTTTGAGTTTTGAGCGCGTTGCTGCTCTCAAAAAAGTAGAGGCGGATTAGAGTCCTCTGTGCTGCCCGCTACCAGCTACCCGCTTTTTCGCACTGACGATCTGTGGGCTGGCAGCGGGCAGCGGGTAGCTTCTCATATGCCCCCGTCCAATCACCCACCAATTTCACACGCCGAACGCACTGCCATGCGCCGGGCTATAGCAATGGCAAAACTCGCCCTCGAACTCGGCGAGGTTCCCGTCGGCGCGGTCGTGCTTCACCACGACACCCAAATCTCCGAAGCGCACAACGAAACCATCGCCAAAAACGACCTCACCCGTCATGCGGAACTCACCGCGATGCGGGCCGCCATGAAAGTCCTCGACGTCGATAGATTACACCATGTGACGCTCTGCGTGACACTCGAACCATGTGCCCAATGCGCTGGCGCGATTGTGCTGGCGCGAGTGGGGCGGGTGATCTTTGGTGCCTACGATAGCAAAGCTGGCATGGGCGGAAGTGTGGAAGACCTGCTCAGACATCCAAAGCTCAACCACCGTCCGGAAGTCGTGGGCGGTGTCATGGCAGCCGATTGTGGCACGGTTCTGTCTGAGTTCTTCGCTCGGCGACGGTGATCTTCGGCACTCGGATCAGTGGATCGGACGGCGTACTCGCGGAGAGGAGCCGCAGACTTCAACGAACAAAGTATGGGGACCAATGAGGTTAGAGATGCGAACCAATCTATTTGTGTGTTCTGTTGCTGTATTGACCTTGGCTTGCGGTGAAAATGGAGATACAACCGCACCGGTTGACAACGTCTCTTTTTCCACC
>JAZDDC010000005.1:0-5308 GCA_036679565.1 Gemmatimonadota bacterium | reverse complement strand
TGATTCTGAAGATCCGATCGAATCCCCATTGTCACGTTGTCAAAGTCGATCAACAACGCCGCATTGTGAGGCGACGCGGTCACCCCAGCGGCGGGAGTGTGCGGCGCATTTTCAGAACCCGTCAGGTTGTTCACGATTCGCTCATTTCCACCCGCACAACACGCGCGAGTTCGCTACGCTTGATTTTACCGTTGCCCGTCATGGGAAATTCGTCAAAGAACCGGACGATATCGGGCACTTTGTAATCCGCGATGTGATCTCGCGTAAAGTCTTTGAGTTCTTCGCCCGTCACGATCGCCCCTTCGAGGGGGATAACACACGCACAGATCAATTCACCCAATACGTCATTGGGAACACCGACCACGCACACCGAAGACACGGCCGGGTTTGTGCGAAAGACATCTTCAAGCTCTCTGGGATAGACGTTGTACCCACCCCGGATGATCAATTCTTTGCGCCGACCGACAATACTCACGGTGCCATCTTCAGCGATCACCGCCAGATCGCCCGTCAGAAAATAACCGGCATCGGTGAAAGAACGCTCTGTTTCGACCGGCATGCGATAGTAGCCCGACATCACGTTGGGGCCGCGGACCGCCAATTCACCAACCGCCTCCGGTCCGTGAAGGGCTCCGCTTTGCACGTCCACCACCTTGATTTCCACGCCCTCGATAGGCTTACCAACGGTATTCTCACGCACGTCCAACTCATCGTCGGGCATCGTGATCGTAACGGTCGGCCCGGTCTCAGTGAGGCCATAGGCAATCTGCACGTCGTTCCAGGCACGAATGCGTCTTACCAGGCTCGCCGCTACGGGGCTTCCGGCGACAATCCCGGTCCGGATCGTGGAGAGGTCACGATCTGCGAAACTCGGATCACGCATCAACAGCTCGAACATTGTCGGTACGCCATGAAATACCGTTATGCGTTCTCGCTCGATCAATGCCAACGCTTCGGACGCCACAAACCGTTCTTGGAACACCAGGGTCGCCCCCTTTAGCAGGGTCGCAATGACAACATGGAGGCCAAAAACCGTTGCCAGCGGCACCGCAGCCAGGACACGATCATGGCTCTCGATAGCAAGAACGTCAGCCGTCACATTTGCCGTGTAGGTGAGGTTCTCAAAACTCAGTACGACGCCCTTGGGCTTCCCCATCGTTCCAGAGGTGTAAATAATAGCCATCGGGTCCCGACTGGGCTCAATCGGTTCGACAGGTGTCGGTGCCTCCTGTTTGGCCACAAGGTCGTCGAACCCGAAGATGTGTTGGTCGTACCACGCATCGGTCTTCCCTACGCAAACGACATAGCGAAGATCCGGCAGATCTTTCAACAGCTCGTCGAACACCTCACCCGAATGGTCACCGTCACCGACGGCGTCGGTGGCCACCAGTGCAACCACTTCGGCGTGTCTCAATTGGTATTTGAGGTCTTGGTAACTCACGCTGGGATCCACGGGCACGAGAACAGCACCGATTCTCGCCACGGCAAGCGAGGTCACCACCCATTCGGTCTGATTAGACAGATCGACAGCAACGCGATCTCCCTTCCGCACCGTAAATCGCCGTAGCGCGGCCGCGAGCGCCGACACCTGGCGTTCGACTTGCCGGTAGGTGAGGCGGCGCGTCCCAGCGATCATACATTCTCGCTCGGGCGCGGCCTCCGCTTGTTTATGGAAACGTTCGACCAGGTGAATTGGCGACGTACTCCCTATCATGAGGACGCTCGTAGGTGGCCGGAGAAGGTAATTCCCGGAGGGGACTCCAGCAAACACGGCATCAGCGCCTACCGGCCTGCCACAAACGAATCCCGTTGGCGCGGAGCCCTTTCGGCCCTAGACACGCTCCGCGTGGCGAACTACCACCCGCGAATCTCCGCTAACGTATCCGCACCGTAAAACATCCGAATGTACTTTGCCTGAATAGGCGACAACCGGCGCACGGCCCATGCAAGATGTACGAAATGAGGTTCGTGTGGCATAGAAAGCGGTGCCATGCCACATTCGTGCGTCAACCGGTTCCCTTTTCGCGTATTACACGTAGAACATGCGGTCAGTACGTTAGTCCACTCGTTGCCACCACCCCGGGATACCGGTACCAGATGGTCACGCGTGAGATATTCGCGTGTCCGCAATGCCGCCGCGGAACGGCCACAGTACTGGCAACAGTAGTCATCCCTCGCAAACAGGAACGTATTTGTCACCTGCCGTCTGAACTTCCGCGGGACATGAATGAACTTGGCGAGTCGAATCACCGTGGGACGGGGGACCGCAAGGTGCGAGCTGCGAATGAGACGCCCGGCTTCAGCCTCAACGATGACAGCCTTGCCATCGATGACCAGCCGCAGCGCTCGCCGTACCGGAACGAGCGTGAGTGGTTCAAACGACGCATTCAGCGCCAAGCAGCTCGCAGAGATAGCCATCATAGTTACACAAATCCCGCCGGGCTTTGGGCCGCGAGCGGGCTCTTAAAATTACCACATGGAAAATATCGCCCCCAAGGAAGGTTGCCAAGTGACTGAGAAAGCAACTGAGCCACGGTGGACGGCGGCCCCCAAGATCCGCCTCCATTCGGGTACCAACGGCCACTCACAATCGGTAAGATTTGAACCCATCTGATTGTTGTCCCAAGCCGGCAACGCGGTTTTTGCCGAACAGGAGCGTAACAGCCTGAATTCATGGTCACACGCGAACTATTGAAGTCGCAGATCCACGCTCATCTGGAAGGCTCACTCTCGCTTGAGGACCTCGCGGCTTGGGCTGAAGACGTGTTTCGTACTGAAGAATTTGAACCACGTTATGACGACATGATTTCAGAAGTCCTTGCGACCATCCGCGACGCCACTGACCCACATCGATTTCGTTGGGAAGAACCTGACTTCAATGAGATACTGGAAGAACTCGAGCAAAACATAGAATAGTTCGCTCAGAGTTGAAACTGTTGCTGCAAATCCTCCAGCTGTTTCATCACCGAGGCTTTCGATGTGGAACCCGCCGCAAGCCTGCGCTCCACCGACCAATCCGCCGAACCCATCTGCGAAAAAAGCGCCGGCAGCAAGACATGCACTTTCGCGAGTTCCTCTTCGGGGATACTGAGCATTCCGATCTCGTGGCGCTCTGCCAATCCAACCACCTGCCCCACCAAACCGTGTGCGTCTCGAAACGGAATACCGTTTTCGACGAGGAGATCGGCGAGATCCGTGGCCAACAAACCGTCTTGTAGTGCGCCAGTCATTTTGGATGGTACCGTCTCACACGTAGAGACCGCACCACACATCGCACGTAGCGTCACCAGGATCGTATCCACAGCATCGAACAGGGGTCTCTTGTCCTCCTGTAGATCTTTGCTATAACCGGCGGGCAAGCCATGCATCATTCCGAGGACACTTGTCAGACTGCCAAGCACACGAGGCGCTTTCGCTCGAGCGAGTTCAAACGCATCGGGATTGCGTTTCTGTGGCATCAAACTCGATCCCGTCGAAAACTGATCGGACAGTTTGATGTATCCATACTCCGAGGAGCTGTACGTCACCATCTCAGCACCCAAACGCGACAGGTGTGTGGCAATCATCGCGACCGCATACACAACGTCAGCGACGAAGTCGCGGTCGCCCGTGGCATCCAAGGCATTTCCGGTTACAGCTTCGAACCCCAACTCTTCTCGAATTCGTTGTCGATCGACCGCAACTCCCGACCCGGCTAAGGCACCTGAACCAAGTGGCAATATGGCCACCCGTTTTCGGGTTTCGGCCAGGCGATCCAAATCACGTACCAACGGCCACGCATGGGCCAGCAATACAAAAGCCCAACGTACGGGTTGAGCCTGTTGCCCATGGGTGTAACCTGGAAGAATGATATCGACGCCATTGCGGGCCGCTGCGACCAACGCTGATCCAAGCGTGGCAACTTCTTGTGCCAACCCATCGATGGCCTCCATACACCACAACCGGAGGTCAGTCGAAACCTGGTCGTTACGCGAACGACCCGTGTGCAGCTTGCCCGCAAGTTGGCCGATCTCTTCGAACAACATACGCTCGACCAAAGAATGGATATCCTCGTCGCTAGCACCCTCGGCCATGCCGTCAGCGATCTTACTGCCAACACGATCCAGCCCCTGGGCGATTTGCGTAGCTTCATCGGCAGTCAAAACATCGGCATCGGCCAACGCATGCACCCAAGCCTGACTGCCGCGAATGTCCTGACGCCAAAGACGAATATCGACCGGAAGACTATCGTTCAGAAAACGCATCGCATCGGCGGGAGCGGATTCGAAACGTCCGCCCCACATCTGATGTCGCTTCCTAGACTCGTTTGATTCGTGCTGCGAGGAATTGGTCACGTGGTTCGTTGTGCGGCGCCGGATCCTCTCCGTGATGCCAACCTGCTGGATAATCCGAAGAGACGAATGAATCCGGCCGCGTCAGCTTGATTATACACCTCGTCCGCTTCGAACGTAGCGTGCTCAGGCGAATACAACGCGTCCGGACTGCGCCGGCTTTGCACCGTGATCGAACCTTTGTACAACCGTAACCCAACCGAACCATTGACCCGACGTTGAGTCACCGATACAAGCGCATCAATGGCTTCGCGCTCGTCGCTCCACCAACGACCCTCATACAATAAGTCGGCGTACCTGAATGCCACTGCGTCCTTCAACGCCACCGTCCTGCGATCCAGTACCAGCTGTTCCAATTCCCGGTGCGCAGTTCGTAAGACCGTTCCGGCGGGTGTCTCGTAAACCCCACGAGACTTCATGCCGACCAAACGATCCTCCACGATGTCAGCTCGCCCAACCCCATGCTCACCGGCAATCCCATTGAGGTATTCGACCAATTCGACAGGATTGAGCGGAATCCCATTCACCGCCACCGGCTCGCCCTGTTCAAAATCAATAACCACGTCCGCAGGCTTGTCAGGAGCCTCGGTCGGGTCGTTGGTAAGCAGGAACATCTCCGCCACGGGTGCAGCTCCGGGGTCCTCGAGCACACCACCCTCGTGAGAGCAGTGCCACAGATTCCGATCCCGTGAGTAAACCTTATCGCGGACACTATCTGACGGCATGCCCAAACGTTGGAGATAGTCAAACAGGTCTTCGCGACCGCGAAATTCCCATTCCCTCCACGGCGCAATCACCTTGAGGTCCGGGGCATGCGACATATACGTGAGTTCAAAGCGAACTTGATCGTTCCCTTTCCCAGTACAGCCATGCGCCAAGGCGGAAGCGCCGATACGCAACGCCAACGCCGCCTGGCCGGCCGCAATTACCGGACGCGCCATCGCGGTGCCGAGCAAGTACTCTCGGGCGTAGATCGC
>JAZDDC010000499.1:0-11124 GCA_036679565.1 Gemmatimonadota bacterium | reverse complement strand
GTCGCTTTGTGGCCCTCGTTGTCGGTACTGCGATAGCTATTGCGTTGCTTGCCTACGGAACGATCGCACGAATAAAGCCGAGTATTGATGATGTTCCGTTAGTAGCCGTCGCGCCGTTCACAAACGAGTCTCAGGATCCGAATCTGGATATCTACGGGCGATGGGCGGCTGCGTCCGTGGCATTCGGCTTACAATACACGCGTGGTCGCATTCTGCCGACGTCAACAACGTTTTTCCTCTACCGTCGTCTTTCGGAAGATGGATCTGGTTCTCAAGATGTCTCGCTGGATGAGTTTGCCGATGAAACCGGCGCTGATATTGTCATCACGGGACGCTTCTACAAGGCGCCTGAAAGCGATAGTGTCCAAGTTTTTGTCAATGTCAACGACAGGCGCAAGGGGATGACGTCGCACACCATCAGTATGACGTATCTTCTTGCGTCGATGCATGCGGCCTTAAGTGACCTGCAACAAAGAGTGATGGGTGGGATTGAATACGCCCGATTTAGTCGTGACACGCCGCGAGCACCCCCGCTCTTTATAGCGTACAAGGCGTTTGAGACCGGTCTAGTCGCATTTGAGAACGGTGATCTGCGGAGTGCATTGGCAGGCTTTCTCCGTGCCCACGAATTGGACCAAAAGTTTGTCAGCCCATTGATGGCGGCAGCCTTCATGTACGCAAACCTTGGCGACTCCAAGTCGGCATACGCACTTACGAAGCGGCTTACAGACGAACATGAGAGCGACCTTCCTCTCAGTGAATACCTAATTGTCGGATCCCAGCGGGCCGCGTTCGAGGGTCGGGATAAAGAGGGCTTGGAGTTGGCACGACGTGCAGCGAAAATTGCGCCGTTTTCCATGTCGCATTTACAACAGGCGCATTACGCTGGCCTCGTTAACCGACCGCACGAGGCGTTGGCTTCGCTACGTGACTTCCGTGAAGAGGTCGTGCCGCCGGGGGGCGCGATTCTGTACACCATGACGCTTACAACGGGAAATCACCGAGTGGAGAACCACGAGAGTGAACTGCGGGCGCTTCGCTCTTATCAACAACGACACCCAACGCGGTCCATTTTTGCGATTAAATGGTTTGCTCGGGCGTTGGCAGGGCTGCGCGATCATCGAGCGCTTGATTCGTTGGTAAATGCCATCGGTCCGTCGTACCCAGCGATTGGAGACGTGCTGTATACGATTTGGACAGAACAGGCTTTTCACGGAGACGATCAAGGCGCGCTGCGATTTGCGAATCGGCATGTAGCTTGGTTTGAGAGCAGCCCGGAGGACATTTCGGACGTAGGGTCGCTCCATCACTACGCCAACGCCTTAGCATTTACCGAACGGCTGGACAACGCATACGCCGTGCTGCGGTCAATAGGCCCTGATAATATGATAGATCAGCATTCATCATTAACGTCATTTGAGAACCGACAGTCATCGTATCGCCTGCGACGCTCGAGTTTGGCTCAGGTTGCGGCCCTCCAAGGGGATTCTAGTACAGCAGAAACAATCATATCGGAACTCGAAGACGCGAGGAATCCATCCTCAGGTGTCGATTGGATCATTGTTGCCGAACAGGCAAAAGTCGCGCTTGCGTTAGGCGATTGCGCGCGGGCAACCCGGCTCGCACAAAGGGCGCGCGCTGCAAGTTTCGACTCACCCGATTATCTCCACACACAATTGTTCGCCATTGCCAGGTTGGATTGTCAGGGATTCAAGAACGCATGGGCGCCCGAGACGAATTAGTTGGCTTGATGCGTTCCATTGGCGCATCCACGAGATTCTCCCCTGGGACTACAACGCCGAATTCGGGAACGCGACCATCCCGCCTGATGCGAGGCGTCTATTTAGAAGTTGCTGTCGGACCCGTGGACAAACGTTATGGGCAGGCGTTACGATCGAACTCCTACTCAGGAAGAAGGCGATGATGTCCAGGCATAAAA
Source organism: Gemmatimonadota bacterium (assembly GCA_036679565.1). Classification (GTDB taxonomy): domain Bacteria; phylum Gemmatimonadota; class Gemmatimonadetes; order Gemmatimonadales; family GWC2-71-9; genus JAZDDC01. The sequence continues at coordinate 9,185 of JAZDDC010000499.1, read as the reverse complement.
CCGCAATAGTCATGTGCGTTCTGATGGCAGCGGCGGTACCGTCCGTCACATCAGGACAAACCCGACAGGATCCAGCGATTCTTACCGCGGCTCAACGTCAGGCAATGAATGAAGTAGCCTTCATGGATGGGATCTGGAGGGGCATGGCCACGACCACGTTGCCTTCGGGAGAAACGCACGAACTCACTCAAACGGAGCGCATCGGCCCCTTTCTCGACGGCGCGGTCCGGGTCATCGAGGGCCGCGGTTACGAGGCCGACGGAAGTGTGGCATTCAACGCCCTGGGCATCGTTTCGTTTAACGTCGAAACCCGCGCATATACAATGCGCTCGTACGCGCAGGGCCACGTTGGAGATTTCGAGCTAACCCTAACACCAAACGGCTTCTCCTGGGAAATTCCCGCCGGGCCCATGACCATCCGATACACGGCTATCGTCGAGGACAGCGCGTGGCACGAGGTCGGCGAACGGATTGTCCCCGGTGAGGAGCCGGTTCGCTTCTTTGAAATGACATTGACCCGTCTCAGGGACACCGAATGGCCCTCGGCGGGGCACGTTGGCCGTCGGTGACCGTCGGATTCGGCGATCATTTCTGGATGATCGTAGCCCTGTCCGACCGAGAGGGCTATCACGCTTGCTGTTCTTGGTACCGTGGACTATCGCGTGTTCGACGCCAGCTGGATGTCGGTGGCTGGACACTCCTCATGCATTCCGGCGGCGACGGCGTAGCGTGGTGCGGGAATCAGCAGGCGGATGCTCTTTCTAACAAGGTGTTGCTGCTGAACGGTTAAGCTGCGGGGTCCGGCGCACCCGGCCTGCGCCTCGCGCTCCGGGCCGGCATGGTGTTCCCGCGGCAGGACGCCAAGACGCTAGACGGAACTCTCACCGAATACTTGATGATACGATCCCCGTTAGTCCGCAAAGCAATCATCGAAGACGCCTTCCGCATCGCGGAACTCTGTCGTGTCCTGGGCTACTCCGCCACCGAAGCAGTCATCGTCCAGCGCTTCAGAGCGTTGCATGATCGACCGGATCAGATGGTGCTGATTGTCGTGTCGAGTTCTGGCATGACGGCAGGTTGGATTCACGGGGCCGAACTAACGTCACTCACGTCGGCGCGTCGAATAGAGCATCGATGAAATCGTCGCGAATAGCCAGACGAAAGCGGCTCCGCCCCCGGCGCGCCTGGCCAGGAAGTTCCACAAAGCATGAATGAAGGCAGCGCTGAGCACGAGCACCAAGGCAAGGCCGGTCATGTAGGGAGATTAACGGCGCAGGACGTTTCGTTCAGGTCCCAACCGGTGGTGTTGCGGACACCTCTGGTCCTGACCGCGTTAGATCTGAGAGACCTGGTCCGCCGCACCAGGCTGGAGAGCAATTGGCGCGTGATTCTATTTACCAATGCCCCCCGCTGTACATGGAATGATGGAGCGAGCACAATGGAAATGGTCCCAATGCCCAAGAGTCTCGAACCGTTTGCAACGGATATTTTCTTTCTGGAAAGCGATGCCACGGACGCGGCAAAGAAATATCCTTTTTATGCTGACGGTTTTGCGGGAGTTATCTATTCGAAATCAACCAAACCATTCTACCTACAGCCCAGAAACAAGAAGCTGCCTGATTTCTATCTGTATGGGCAGACAATAGAGCCCATTTCTCTAGATGTTAAGGGCGCATTCCAACTGGTGTGTATTCGACTGTATCCTTTTGCTGTCAGAATCCTGCTCGATGTCGATCCGAAGGTGTTAAAGGATGATTGCTTTGATCTGAGACTTGTTGAGAATGTAGATACTCAAGGCACGTTAGAAAAGTTGCGGCAAACAGACGACAGAAGTGACCTCGTAGACATCTTGGCCGTGTACTTCAAAGAATTGCTGAAGCATGCATCGAACAATGCCGACTACAGGATAAAGCTTGCAACCAACCTCATCCTCAAGGCAAATGGGTTAATGAGTATTGGAGAAATCAGAGACATCTTAGGGGTGACTGAAAGAACGTTGGAAAGACACTTCCTCAAGGAAATAGGAATCACCGCGAAACAATTTGCGAAGGTTATTCAGTTCAGTTCCGCCATGAAGCAGATGACTGAAGCAGACTACGTTAAGCTCACTGAGATTGGCTATGAAAACGGGTTCGCCGATCAATCACACTTCATTCGGTCTTTCAAAAGATATACCGGAAAAACACCCAAAGAATTTCAGCAAGAACTGTCCGTCTAGATGTTGAGCCTCCCGATTCGCGAAGCCGGCACGGCAATCAGCAGGACCCCGATCCCCCAACTCGACACGGACTCCTGCAAGATCATCATATGGCTACTTCCGCTTCTTTCACACCCTCTGTTTCGTCTTGTGGCACGGGATTCCATATCCCACTGTCAGCCGTTGTCCTGACGTACTCGGCAAAGTCCGTTGGCTCTCGACCAAGCACCTTCTGGATATCATCAGTGACAACGGAGTTGCTACTCACCAAGACTTCTGTGAAGAGATAGTTGATCAACCAAATGTAGTCTTCCGGTACGTCGAATTCCCTGAGCATTTTCTGGTACTCGTCCATCGTTATCGGAGTAAACGTGATATCCCTACCCGTCACGGTTGAGATCTCTTGCATAACTTGCGGAAAAGTCCATTGGCGCGGACCGGTCAGTTCATAGATTTGGCCACCATGCCGGTCATCCAGAAGCGCTTCTACAACGACATCAGCTATGTCATTCGTGTCAACATAGGGCACAAGGGCTTCTTCATCACAACGTGCTCGCACAATTCAGCTTCTTTCTCGCCTTTGCCGGAGAGCAGGACCATTTTTCGAACCCCGCTTCTGACTGCTTGAGATGTGAATTCCTCAACTGACTTCCGGGCACCAGGGACGGCCAGATCAGGCTGGAATGTGATATAGACCGTGTCCGTTCCGGCGATGGCAGCAGCCCAGGTCTCCGGCGCTTCCCAATCAAAGGGTGGCGTTTCGCTTCTTGATCCAATACGGACGCTTTTGCCACGTGTGGACAACTTGGCAGCCACCTTGCGACCCGTCTTACCGTTTCCTCCGAGCACCAAAATCATCTTTCCTCCCGTTCGAAGATCATATTCATCTGGAATCGTTACAGGCGGAAACTACAGAGTATTCGATAGGCAAAATTGAACAAACCCGTCAAAGGGGAATGGGACATAGAAGAGAGTTCTGCAGCGGAGCGCTTTGAATTTACCCGACGAACGTGCGCCACGGAAACGCATGCACCGATCAACTCGTCCTGTTCCAGACTTCGGTGACGGTCACTCCGCCCTTCCAGGATTCGCTGGTTATTATCGCTCAGACCGGTGACCCCAATTTGATTTCCGTCGCGCGGTGGTTCAGTACAGATGAGGATGGTTGGACCTTACGCCCGGCCACCCATAGATTAAAGTTGCCGTCCGGACTGACAGAACGTAGGCACAGATGAGTTGTTGGCATGAGCGAACGCGGATTTCCCGTGCCCGTAATAACGTGCCTGTCGGGCAAATGAGCGGCGATGCCAGAGATGAACAAATGGGAATGACAGATGTGAATGGCGCAGCGACGTATCTGTCTCACCGACGTTGGCGACAACGATACGGGGCATCCCGCCGGAACGTAAGCAGAATGGGCTGGATGGTGCTGCCAGCTTTGGTGCTGCTCGCACCCGCGGTAACAAACGCACAAATCATCACGGGCTTCGTCACACGTGGTGTAACCGGACAACCGGTTCGTGGTGCACGGGTCTTGCTACTCCAAGCATCGATTGCCATTGACTCGGCGGAATCGAACGCGGCGGGGCTCGTGACGTTTGTTGCGCCGGCCGCAGGCGGTTTGACCATCGTCGCAGGGCATGTCGGTTACGAACCTGCTACGTCAGATCTGTTCACAATGACAGCCGCCTCGAATCAGTTCGTCGAGATCCAACTCGTGCCCAACAGTGTGGAACTCGATCCATTGTGGTCACGACCGACAGGCCGGTACGCCACCTGGAGCTATCGGGGTTCTACGATCGACAGACGATAGGGCTCGGGCGGTTCATGACCCGCGAAGAAATTGAGGCCGTCACACCAAGAATGACTACCGACGCCCTCCGACACATGAGCGGTGTGTCAATTGTGAGTAACGCCAACTACGGCAGAAGATCTTGTCGTGGATGTGCGGTAGACCGGCGTCGTGTCGTTGTGCGAATGACCCGCACGACCATGCGGCTCTCAGGTGTGAGGGAGTGCCCGCCCGTGTTCTTTCTGGACGGGATGCTGATAGGGAACGGTGGAGATGGGCCTGATGGGGTCGTGCTGGACGGTGCCGTCAACGTGGATCAAATCGAGGCAATCGAAGCATTCAGTACAGCGCAGCTCCCTGCCCGTTTCAACGTCGCCGGTGCCTCGTGCGGTGTAATCGTCTTTTGGACACGGTAGCGAACATTTCCAATCTTCAGCCACGTCAACCTCACGAAACCACGTCATCATGAACAATCTGCCCATCAGACGGCTGGCAACAGTGTTAGAATATGGGGGGCTAGCTCTGTGAAAAACACAGGTAGCGATGCGGCGAGCCCCACGGCACAATATGAGTCAACAGCGAGAAGGGTACCATCGTATGAAAAAATCCCTGGTAGGCGCAATGCTTTTTGTTGCGGTCGGTATCGGCCCGTTGCTGTCTCACGACTTCTGGTTGATTCCCAACGCATTTCACGTAGCCCGCAACGCCGACATCGTCGTCCTGGGACGAACCAGTAGTACCTTCCCTACCACGTTGAGCGCGGTCACACCTGACCGGATTGCAAGCGCTCGGCTCATCGGCGCCAACTCATCAGAGGACATCCTGAAGCTCGACGTCGAGGGCAATTCCTTGCGGCTGGCACATCGACCACAATTGACAGGCCAAGCATTGGTAACGGCCAGGGTACACCCGCGCTCCATCCCAGAATCTCCGGAGAGCTTCCGACGTTATCTGACTTTGGAGGGTGCGCCGGAGGCGTTGGAACGGTACGAACGTGAAGGCCTTTTGCCCACGGACAGCATTGTCCGGCGATATGCGAAGTACGCCAAGACACTGATCGAAATCGGCGGTCGCGGGCCGCGGGCCTTTGATCGAGTGGCCGATCATCCGCTTGAGTTTGTGCCACTCACCGATCCTGCTGCGGTCCGGGCTGGCGGCGCCGTGCGTTTCCGCCTGACCCTGTTTGGGGAGCCGCTTCCGGGGGCGCGGGGACATGCAAGCGTAGCTGATTCCATGGACGCGGAAACTGCCCATGATGACGCTACGTTCGAGGCCGGCACCAACGGTGAGTTTACCGTTGCCATAACGAGCGGTGGGATTTGGAACGTGAGGGCCCTTTACATTCTTCCCGCCCCGGCAGGATCCGCCGCTGACTGGGATGTGCATTGGGCAACTTTTGTGTGGCGGACAGAGGGCTAATTGTCGCACGTGCCGGTTTTGAACATCGCCACGCACCGAATTCTCACCAGTCCATGCACCAACCGGATGCGCGCGAATGTGGCATCGGTTTGGGTCGCGCGGTCTGAGGCTCGCGGGGGGTACGTGTGACGTGGGAAATCGTGTTCGTGCTCGGATTGACGGTTGTTGCGGTGGTGTTGTTTGTCACCGAAAAACTGTCAACCGACATCGTGGCCATCCTCGTGATGGTCGCGCTTCTCGTTTCCGGCGTACTCAGCCCGTCGGAGGGGTTGGCCGGTTTCGCCAATACCGCAACCATCACCGTCGGCGCCATGTTCGTGCTGAGTGCCGGCATATTCCGCAGTGGCGCGGTGAACTTCGTTGGCAGAGTCCTCCGAAGGCTCGCGCAACACAGCATGAGTCTGATGCTTGTCGTTTTAATGACCGGTGTCGGCGTACTCTCGTCCTTCCTGAACAACACGGCCGCGGTGGCAATCCTCATCCCCGTCGTCATCGTCGTCGCGCGCGGAGTGGATACAAGTCCGTCGAAACTTTTGATGCCCCTGTCCTTCGCTTCCATGTTTGGCGGCATGTGTACGGTACTTGGGACATCTACCAATATCTTGGCGAGTTCCATTGCCGAGCAACAAGGCCTCGACCCGTTCGGTATGTTCGAGTTCACGAGGTTGGGTGTGATCTTCTTCGCAGTCGGGATTGCGTACATGATGACGGCGGGCAGAAAGCTCGTTCACGATCACCGCGGCACGGGAGATTTGACAAAGAGCTTTGGTTTGGGCGACTACCTGACCGACATCGTGTTGCAAGCGGATTCGAAATCGGTCGGCCACACACTGGCATCTGCACCTCTCATCCAAGAACTCGGCATTGAAGTTCTTCAGATTGCACGCGGCGACTACACGCTGCGCCCAACCGCACACACCGTTCTTCGCGAACACGATGTCCTGCGTATCAAAGGGGATCTGCGCACGATCAACGAGTTAAAGGATCGTGCCGGAGTGACCTTTGGCATGAGCGTGAAGTGGCATGACAAGGACCTCGAATCGACGGACACCAGACTCGTTGAAGCGGTGGTGGGGCCCAGCTCGCCGCTGGCTGGCGTGTCGATCGCCGAGTCGCAACTGCGAAAAAACTACGGAGCGGTAGTCCTCGCTATCAGGCATCGCGGAACGATCGTGCATCGTGAACTTCAGAACACAAAGATGATGCCGGGAGACGCGTTGCTCATCGATGTGCCCAGTGATCAGATCGAACACCTCAATCAGCAACGCATGTTTTTGCTGGTGTCACAGGCCGGTATCCCACGTTTCCATCGTTCCAAGGCCATCAAGGCACTTGGCATCGTCGTAGCAGTCGTCGTGGTCGCCGCAACGGGTGTGCTGCCCATTGTCGCTGCGGCCGTCGCCGGCGCCCTGGTGATGGTGCTGTCCGGGTGTATCTCGACGGAGGAGGCGTACGGGGCCATCGAGTGGAAGGTGCTGTTTCTGCTGGCGGGTATGCTTGCATTGGGTGCCGCAATGCAAAAGACCGGTGCATCGACCATGCTAGCTACATGGTTGATCGATGCAGTGGGTAGTTACGGACCGATTGCACTGCTTGCTGCGTTCTTTGGGCTAACGATGTTGTTGACAGAAGTGATGTCGAACAACGCGACCGTGGCGTTGCTGTTACCCATCGCAATCACAACTGCGCAGTCGATCGACGCCAACCCACGCACCTTCATGTTCGCGGTGGTATTTGCGGCGTCGTCGAGTTTCATGACGCCCGTGGGTTACCAGACCAACACCATGATCTTTGGACCCGGCCAATATCGGTTCGTAGATTTCGTTCGTGTAGGTGCGCCGCTCAACATCGTGTTCTGGGCTTTGGGCACGCTTTTGATCCCATGGTTCTGGCCGCTTTAGAAGTCCGAGTCAATCCTTCGCGGACCGTTTAGCCTCAACATTGGGTGCACATCCACCGCCAGAATGCAGCGAGCCGTAATCGTATTCCTTATATAGGCGGTCTCTATTAGTAGAGGCCTCTTCACAATGGGTAGTGTCTTTGCACTGCATGTTGCACTGAGGGATCAGCCCGCGGAGGCATGTTCCGCACTGTTTACTCCGGTCGCAACAGTTGGGCGGCCACGGCCCGTAACGCTTCGTGCCGAGCGTCGTTTTCTGTCCGTTGTGATTCCAAAAACGGTCGCCAATGCTGTTCGAGCGCCGGCAACTCCAACACCCAACGCTCGCCACGCCGGTACAGGCCGAACGATCCGTAATGTTGGTAGTCGGTTTGGCCTCGCTCAGCCAGCACGAGCCGAGTGATGTCGCCACTCGTGTAGAAGATCATGTCGTGCCAGAAGCGGTCGGGCGCTTCTCCCCCTGCGGCTCGGAATGCATCACGCACACCCGCCCGGAGCGGCAGCTCCATTTCATCCGTATGGGACGCCTCGTGAAAGATCATCTCGAGGGCCTGCGGCATCTGGTTGCCCCGGTGCATGCTTGATATCGTGAGACGCCCGCCGGTGGAGTACGCACCCACTGCGTTCGCGTAGACCATCACATCAACGGGGATCCGTGCGTCCGGCCAACGACCGCCGTACGCTGTCTCGAAGCGCGCGATCATATCGTCCTCCACGATCACGAGTTGCGGCACTACGGAAGCCACCCACTCGCGGTTGCGTTCGTGGTGTGCTTGCCACCAGTGGCGTTCGTAGACCGGGAGCGCTGTCACGAGAGCATCCGCCAAAGGCTGTTCGGACGTGGGTATTGCGTGACCAGCCGTCACGCCCACGGCCCAGTCCCGCACCGCCTGCAACCCCTCGTCAAAGACCACGCTGCGGCCCACGGCAACAGCGTACGTCTCCACGGCAGACGCCCAGACACGTTGCTCACTCGGGTCTAGGACTTTGCGCCAGTCGTCGCGTTCAGCGAGCGGGAGTGCGAAACGTGGCCACTCGCCGGCGTCGGTGGCCGCCCAATCGATAAGGAAATGATGCAGGGCGACACGGGAATCGCTGCGCAACTCAAAGCGAGCGGTCCTGGTGACCGTTGCAGGAGGTTGCTCCTGAACAACGGGCGCAATCTGGAACCCCATTGTCAACGTGAGGGTCGCGAGAAAAACCATTTGTCCTCCGGTGAGCGCTGCCCGCCCGAGCATCCGGGCGTGTTCGTGGTCGAACACACTAATAACATCGCCAAGCGGTTAGTCCAAGCTGTCATGAAAGTCGTGGCATGGACCACGCTGGACATAACAAACGGGCCCGCCGTCAGTCCTTCTACACATGGTGAATCCGGCCACGGCTACTTATTTTGAGTTCGGTCCCGACCAGCGACCTTCACCATCACCGTGAAAGCCTATGCATTCTGACTCAAATTTCCTCATCTCCCACCGGGACCCGTTTCTAACGGCATACCGAGCATTTTTGCCGTGTTCTTTGGCCTTGGTAGTTGCCTGCAGCCCTACGCCGGAGTCCGGCACCCGAACCGCGGATGCCGACACAAGCCACCCGCAAGAGATCTTTTGGAACTCACTTCAGACGCTTTGCGACCAGAGCTTCGAGGGCCGCGTGGTGGAAAGCGAACCGCCCGACCCTTCGTTTGAAACTCAGCGACTCGTCATGCACGTGCGTGAGTGTGCGCAGGACACGATCCGGATTCCATTTCACGTCGGTGAGGATCGCTCCCGCACATGGGTACTCACCCGTACCGCATCGGGGATTCGTTTGAAACATGATCACCGTCATGAAGATGGTTCAGAGGACGAAGTCACACAGTACGGCGGCGACACCAGAGGGCC
>JAZDDC010000498.1:0-4521 GCA_036679565.1 Gemmatimonadota bacterium | reverse complement strand
CACAGTCAACGTGAAACCAGCGGAGCGTATGAGCGTGCTCGTGACTCCGGACGTGCCCGGTCGCTGGGCGTTTCATTGCCACATCCTCTATCATATGGAAGCCGGGATGTTCCGCATCGTGGAGGTTGTTGAACCCCGTGCGGAGGATGGTTCTTGAAGTGTGCCTGGATCGTCCTTACGATGGTTGCCGTTGGGACGATGAGGCCGGGTCGAGTGAACGCGCAGTTAATGGACGAACATCTGTACACGTTCGTTCAGTTTGATCAACTGGAGTACCGGCGTGTGGGCACCGAACGACCATTTGTCTGGGACATGATGGGATGGATCGGCGGTGACTTCAACAGGTTTTGGATCAAGAGTGAGGGGGAGCGTGCAACGGTGGGCAATAACACCGCTGTGGAAGTCCAGGCTCTCTACAGTCGGTTGATTGCCCCTTTTTGGGAAGTACAGCTGGGGATGCGGCTGGACGCGGTTTTCGGTGGCGGGTTCACGAACACACGCGTGCTGGCCGCGTTCGGATTCGAAGGTCTTGCACCATATTGGTTCGAAATGGAGCCCGTGTTGTTCGTCAGTCAGGACGGCGACATCTCGGCCCGCCTCACGTCATCCTATGATGTGTTCGTGACGCAACGCCTGATCGCGCAAGCCCGATTTGAGGCCAATGGCGCCGTGCAGGACGTCCCGGAGTTCGGCGTTGGGTCGGGGCTGAATGACGTCGAGCTTGGCTTGCGGATGCGATACGAAGTGCAACGTAAAACCGCACCGTATCTTGGGATCAACTGGGAACGCCGTTTTGGAGAAACTGCCGCAATGGTGCGGGCGGCAGGGGATGGGGTTGGTGAGCTGTCCGTAGTGGCCGGGATTCGGCTGTGGTTCTGATCGGCATATGGGACCTACGCCATCAGCTGGCCAGCTGCCGGAGTGATTGGCATCCCGGCCGCGGACGCTTCACGTCCAACGTCGAATCCGGACGCTAAACTGCCGTCAATCCACATCTATCTCGAAGCGTTTTTCGAGTCTCTGGAGCAGCAGCTACGGGCGGGTCCTTTCCGCGAAAATTGTGTTGTTCGGGGCGACGGGCGCGATCGGCGCATACAACTGGACACGACTCAAACCGGCGCTTGGGGGCCGGGATCGAGTGTGGCATCGCGGAAAAACGCGCCGCTGGAGCTGATACTTGCAATGGTTGTTTTGGCGGTCACGGCGGTGCTGATGGTGTTGCCCAACACGAGTATGTGACCGAATCCCTTAAAGGCGGAAATCGAATGAAAACACCAGTCTGGTCAATTGGTTTGCTGTGCGTGACGGCGTCCGGAATCGTTGCGCAGAGCCACGACGAACACTTAGTCACCGAGGCGGTGGAGGCGTTTCACGCCGCGTTGTCCAGCGGTGACAGCGTGGGTGCGTTGGCCCTACTGGCTGATGACGTTCGCATTGTCGAAAGCGGAAACATTCAGACCCGCGCGGAATATCGATCGGGCCATCTCGCCGCAGACATTCGCGCGTCGGCGTCGGGGCCGGAGCGGGAACGCTCGCCGATCACCGTGGTGTTGCAGGGAGACGTGGCTTGGACGACCTCTTCTTCTCACAGCACCAGGCAAGTAGAAGACCGTACCGTAACATCCACCACAACCGAGCTGATGGTGCTTTCTCGGCGAGGGTCGAGCTGGGTAATTCGCGCCATACACTGGTCATCACGGCGCCGATGACGCATCGTTGTATCAAACGATTCTACCCCTCACTTTGGAGACAAAGATGAAGATACGAAATGTTGTGGGAACCGGCCTGGGAATGACGCTGGTCGGGGCGGTCGCTTTGGCCATGGCGCCAATCGAAGACGGCGCCGTGCGTCACGAAAGGAAAGAGGTTGCCGGGTTGGCCGTTGTTTTTGGAGCGGAACCGGAGCCGGCTTTGACCGAAGAGATGCAGTTCCTCCGCTGGCGTGTGAGCACTCTGTCCGACGAGGAACCGTACGCGGATTTTCAAGACGCCAAGGTCACGATTAATAGGGACGGCGAAGAGTTTGGGCCGTTCGACGTGCGGGGCGTCCGCCGCACGCCCGGGAATTACCAGACCCGTCATATCTTCACGGAAGCCGGTGAGTACGAGTCGGTCCTGAGTTTTCGCAAGGGCGAAGAAGAAGCCGTTCACTCGGTGGACTTCATGTTCCGGATCGGTGAACGGTCCGAACTGGAGATTCCGAAACGTCGTCATCCCAGTCGGTAGCTGAAGCTTGGACACGGGTGTTCTTCGTCGTTGGTGTTGAAGGAGATCTGACGTGAAGTGGCCGAAAGGTGCCGTTGCGAAGTGGCATCGTCGGATGGGGCTGGTCCTCAGTCTGCCACTTCTTGCGTGGTTGGTGTCTGCGTTTGCAATGCATCAGGTCGTGCATGATGCGCCGAATGGTCTACAGGGTGTTTACGACCTTGCTTCGGCGAACTCAATTCCTGCCCGACTCGACGCTGCGGTCGTGACACCGACCGCGCTCCTGGCTGCAGTTGCGCGCGATGGGATTGACGAGGTCTACGCACTGAGACTCGAGTCGCACGGGCCGTATCTCTTCTACATCGTGCGTCCCACCCCGTATGCTCTGGCGATGACGTTTGACGCTATCACCGGTGCGCGTCTGGATCCGCTTCCTGATTCCATCGTGTTGGCCATGGCAAGTGAACATCTTGCCGGTACGACTGCCGACCGTTTGATCGGCGATGTGAGTGAGTACCACCGGGACTACGATCAGAGATCCATTCCGTCGGTACGTATTTCGATGGTCGGAGCCCAACCGTCGGAGTTGATTCTCTCCCGTGCGAGCGGACGGCCAATGCGGCGGTTCGATGGAGTCGCTACCGGGTTCGAATCGTGGTACCGAGCACTGCACGTATTCCAATGGGGTGGAGCAATGGGTCTCTTTACGACCGTGCTCTACCTGACGACGGCTGCGGTGGTCGTTCTGGCGGTTCTGGGCCTCGCCCTGTGGTTTTGGCGTCGTGGCAAGCGGCGTCCCGCCGCGTTAACCTGGCACGGCCGCGCCGGAATAACGGTCGGTGTGGTCCTGGTGGTCGAGATTCTGGTTGGTGCATACATGTGGTTGAGTCTTGGCCCGCTCCAAGACCCGTTTCGCGGCAAGAACACGTTTGCACTCCCCACGAGCGGCCTCTCGGTCCAGGACTCGCTCCAAGACGCTGGTCGAGTGTTGTCAACCACCGCAGACGTGTTAGGCGTTGTTCCGACTGCGATCCAGATGATTGAATGGCGCACGATAGACAGTCGCCCAGTGGTGGTCGTGCGTACGGCACGAAACGAAATGGGTACGGTCTTCGACGCCGCAATGGGAGTCCCGTGGGAGCCGTCACCGGAGGCGGTTGGTCGCTCGGTACGGGCGCTTATGAAAGGCAACCCGGCGTTTACGTACCAAAACAACCGAGACTACTATTGGAACGATCTGAATCGAGCAATTCCGGTTTACCACTACCGGTTCGATGACGGCACCGATGTATTCGCCTCGCGCGCCACCGGCGAGATCGTCTCGCGGCGGACAGGTTTCTGGCGCGCGTTCTCGCCTTTCCTGATGGTGCATTCGGCGGCCTTCTCGGATGACGACGATACGAACGCGTTGTTCCTGTTCACCATGCTCGGCGCCATTACGATTTTGATCGTCACCGGCTGGTGGGCATGGTGGCGAATGCGTTAACAGAACGCCAACCGTCTCATGGTGACCTCGCCCCGATCGGGTGGGGTGTGTGTTTTGCCCCGCCGGGGTGGGGAAACCCCGCATCGCGTCCGCCACGAGTTGGGCGGGTCGTAAGTCAACACGTTGGGAACCAACGAGATACGAACTGATACAAGTTGGCATCCCGGCTGCAAGTATCCGGGAGACCCCACTCGTCCGATGGACAGATATCCCTTATACCGAGGCAATATGGACTTACGCGGTTTACGTCGACGTGTTCAACGATCAATGAAAAGGGATGGCTTCGGAGGGCTCTTCAAGGCCGTAGTTCAAAGGGTGCGTCCGGAAAGCGTGGACGACAGTGAATCCGCCAGCGCTGAACAGGCAACACCGCCGGATTTCGATAAGGTTTTTGACGTAGATACTGAGGGGGAGGCCAACCTTGCTGACCTTGATGTGAAAGGCTCTGGCTGGTATCTGGGAGAGGACTATGCCGCCACGAACCCTCCGTTTTTTTACGAAGTTGTGGGTCATCTGCCCATCACGCACGAAGACTTTTCTTTTGTAGACTGTGGGTCAGGTAAGGGTCGCGTATTGATGATGGCGGCGGACTTTGCATTTCAAAGAATCATTGGGGTTGAATATTCTCAGGCCCTCCATGATGTCGCTGCACGCAATTTATTGCGGTACAACCGTGATCGGAAAAAGTGTCTCCACATTGAGTCAGTCTGTGCCGACATGAGGGAGTATGACCTCCCAACTGATCCATTGATACTATATATGTTCAACCCGTTTGAGGCGTCCATAATGCGCGCCGTGCTGACGCGGGTTCAACGTTCTCTAGAATGGCA
>JAZDDC010000497.1:0-11269 GCA_036679565.1 Gemmatimonadota bacterium | reverse complement strand
TGCGAAAACCAAATGGATCACCAGATCCACTCAGCGCCGTGGAGTTCCAGGTACTCCTTGTACTGGCTGACGGACCGTCCTATGGCTACGCAATCATGAAGGCTGTAGAGGATCAGTCCGACGGTCGTATGCGTCCGGAAATCGGATCTCTTTATCGTGTGCTGTCACGGTTGATGGCACGTGGACTCGTAGACGAGAGGTCTGTACCGAAAAGTGCTCCGAACACAAATCGCGGACTCCCGCGCAAATACTACGGGTTGACACCGGCGGGTGCTCGGATTGCCAAGGAAGAGGCCGTTCATCTTGCCGGCCTGGTGTCGTTGGCCAAGAGTCGAAACCTCTTACCGGGTGGTTAGATGACCCCGCAAGACCCGGTTGTCGCGCGATACCACCGGATCGGCCATGTGCTGGTCGGACTACTCCCAAAACGTTTTCGCGCGAAGTTCGGCGCCGCCATCGAGGAAACGTTGGTTGCAGGTCTTTACGATCATCGTGGCAGGCAGCGGTTCTGGTTCGCACTCGTCAACTATCAGAACATCGTTACGACGGCGGCTCGCGAGCGGCTGGCCCCAACGACAACGCCGAGCATGCGATTACACGCGCGCCCAAGCCGCGCACAACGAGGAGCTACGACCGTGCAATCCATTTTGCAAGACCTTCGATTCGCCATTCGCTCCTTGCGAAGACAACCTGGCTTTGCACTCATCGTCATCGCAACATTGGCACTCGGGATCGGCGCCAACACAACGATCTTCAGCGTGATCAACGCCGTGCTCCTCGATCCCCTCCCCTATTCCAATCCCGGCGAACTCGTTGTGGTCGGTGCAGTAGACGCAGACACACCAAGGGGCTATGGCCGGATGTCGCGACCCGACACGGAAGACATCTCTGATCTACCTGCATTTACATCGCTCGTCGGATACTCAACCACCGCGGTGACTCTGATTGACGGTGGTGAACCCGCAGTATTTCAGGCAGCGCGTGTCGCACAAGGCATGCTGAGTACGTTCGAACGCGCGCCTATGCTCGGCAAAGACGTTACGCAAGCTGACGCTACGCCGGACGCGCCGCGGGTCACGGTCATCAGTCACCGTTTCTGGCAAGATGTGCTCGGTGGCCGGGAGGACGTTATCGGCAGTTCGGTGATGCTTTCCGAGGTTACGTGGCATGTCATTGGCGTCGCGCCGGCCGGGTTCAATTTCCCCGACGGTGTTGATATCTGGCAACCATGGAGGATGCGACCGGAAGATTGCACAAGAGGCTGCCAAACGCTCCTGACGATCGGCCGGCTCGCCCCCGGTGCAACACTCACCCAAGCGCAGACACAGATGACGGCGCTTGGCGAACGACTCGCAAGTGAACTCCCCGACACTAACTTCGACAAACGTTTCGCAGGCGACTTCCTTCGTAACCGCATCGTAGGGGACGTCAGGTCCGGTCTGTGGATAGTGCTCGGTGCAGTGGGCCTTGTCTTACTCATTGCGTGCGCCAACGTTGCAATCTTGCTATTGGTTCGAGCCACCGCTCGCCAAGGTGAGATCGCAATTCGCACCGCGCTCGGCGCCAGCCGGGGTCGGTTGTTGCGCCAGGTTCTCGTTGAAAGTCAGGTCCTGGCTTTTGTCGGCGCTGGACTCGGCACACTCGGCGCGTGGGTGGCGGTGAATGTTCTCAAACAGTTGTCCGCCGGAACGATCCCTCGCATCGAGAACGTCAGTCTCGACGGATCCGTGTTGACCGTCACGCTCGCGGCAACGGTCATCGTGGCGCTTTTGTTCGGACTGGCACCCGCGATAACGCTTTCTCGAGCTGGTGCCACAGGCGGACTCAATGCAAGCGGTAGAGGCGGTTTGACCAACCCCGGGGACAGCCGCTTCCGCAGCGTTCTTATGGGGACCGAAGTTGCGATGTCGTTGCTATTGCTCACCGGTAGCGGACTTCTACTGAAGACCTTCGCACGTTTGTACGCCGTAGATCTCGGCTACGAGACCGAAGAGATCATTCGCTTTACGGTCTCCATTCCGAGTGCACGTTACGAAACGCTCGAACAGGTCGCGACATTTTACGAGACATTAGACAGACAAATTGCGACCACGCCAGGTGTCGCAGCTGTCGGGGCGGTGTACGGCGCACCCCTCGGCCGCGGGAACATTACCGGCCAGGTCTTAGTTGAGGGTCGGCCGGAACCACCAAACGGATCGGAAACGTTCGGGAGCATTCGTCCGGTTACCTCTGGGTACTTCGATGCCATGCGTCTGCCGTTATTGCGCGGTAGGGGCGTCGAATCGACGGACGTGGGCGGTTCAATACCCGTGGCGGTGGTCAATGAAGTGTTCGTCCGCGAAAATTTCCCAAACGAGGACCCGCTCGGGCAGCGTGTTTACCTCACCGCGGGATTTGGATACACCAACCCGACGTGGACAATCGTGGGGGTGACACGCGATATCCGATCCCGTTCGCTCACACGGGAACCGGTGCCCGAGATTTACGTACCGCACTCCCAGTTCGGGCCGGCGTTCATGACAGTCAACGTGAGGGGTATGCCCGGCGGTCCGCCCCTCATTAACACACTGCGTGCCGAGTTGAAGACTCTCGACCCGAGTGTACCGATGCGCAATGTCGAAACAGTGCGTGACGCCGTGACACGGCAGTTGGCACCAACGCGTTTTTACCTAATACTCGTCGGATCGTTTGCCGCGCTGGCGGTGATACTATCAGCGATCGGTTTGTACGGCGTCGTTTCCTATTTGGTGTCCCGTCGCGCGCGAGAAATAGGTATTCGTCTTGCGCTGGGTGCCAAAACCGGAACCATCGTTCGATTGGTTGCAACCCAAGGGCTCCGGCCCGCAATCGTCGGACTCATCGCCGGCGTCATAGTCTCCTTGGCGAGTACTCGACTACTGTCCAGCATCTTGTACGAGGTACGACCGAATGACATGACGGTACTGGGGGGTGTAACGAGCCTGGTGCTGCTGGTTTCCCTGGTAGCCGTGTTTTTGCCGGCAGGCCGCGCGTCGCGTGTGAATCCGGTAAGTGTCATGAGAGAGCAGTAGATACTGCTCAACGTTCAACTCTCAACGCTCAACGTTCAACGTTCAGCATCAATGCTCAACGGTTCAACGTTCAACGCCCCAGATGGATATTTGAATACTGAGTGTTGATGCTGAGTGTTGAGTGTTGAACGTTGAACGTTGAGTGTTCCAACCGGTCTCAGCTTCCCAGCGTATAGGTGTATTTGACCATCATGCGGCGTGCCTGCGAGACGCCGAGCCGGGGACCTAGAAGAACATCGCGTTCCGTGTTGAGGTCGTCGTTGTAAACGATCCATAAGTCGCTGCCCTCGCGGAAGTGATACCTGATCCGGGCATTCACGCTGAGACGGTCATTGACACTGCTGTATTGGACGAGTGCGGTCGCCGATAGATGAATATCGGCGGCGGTTTGTATGCGCAACCTGGCCAGATGCGAGTTCAGCGCTTCGCCGCGATCATTGAAGCGAATGCGGTCAAGCGTGTACGCACCACCAAGCTCGAGATGTTTCGACACACTCCACGTTGGGCCTCCCGTTATGGCCACGCGGATTCCGTCATAAAACGACCCGGCCCTCACGGAAGCCGCGCCGCGCAGCCTACGGCTCCGCGCCAACATGACGCGGGCCTGACCTTCATGAAACCAAAAATTGCCCGGGACGACCGGCGTGACACCGGATAGATTGAACGTCTCCAACACGCTTTCGTACGCATTCTCAACCGTTAGCGTGAGCTGGGTCCCGCTTTTGAACTCGATGTCGAACGTGGGGGAAATTGATGCAGACTCAACCGTCCCGTCTCCGTTGCGTAAATAGGTCGACGAGCGGTTTTGAATCGAGACACTCCGGAACGGGGAGTTGGGACCCTGAAACCGCTGATACCGTACATTGTTCTGGAGCAGTGTGAAGTCGTTGCGGAGTGCGAACCCCAAGCCAGGATTGTATTCACGGCCTGACCGTATGAAGTCTCCCGAATAACTAAATCCGTTCTGGTTGCGTCGTTCCCATCGCGCGATGAAGCGGCTCACATCAACCAGACTACGACCGGCCGCGCCCGGACCATCGGAATCAAACGTCGATGCAACCTTCGCGGTGAAATATTCATCGCCAACGACTCGAAAGGCCCCGTCGATACCGGTACCGATAGAATAGTCGCCGTCGGTATTCGCACGCGTCGTGACGATGGCGCCGACAGTCGAATACGGGTTGAACACCTGTCGCTTGAGACGGGCCACACCAAAGTTCTCAGACGCAAGGCCATCGCGCGCCGCGGTTTGCATGTTTAGGAAACCAATATCGGTTCCTCCAACCCGCCCCACCAGGCGAGCACCACCTAAGATGCGCACTTGATCGCCGCTGCGGTCCAAACCGATGCGACGACTGTGGAACAACCGAGAGAAACCGCCCGTGCTGAAGTCGAACAGACTGGAACGCTCCTGAAAGAATTGTCGCTTCTCAGGGAAGAACAACGAAAAGCGCGTCAAGTTGACCTGTTGTGAGTCAGCTTCAACTTGGGCAAAATCTGTGTTGACCGTTGCGTCGAGTGTGAGATTGTTGGTTACGGCATACTTTACATCGACGCCGACTTCGTTGGTTCTGTCATTTTCCATCCGGTAACCGGTGCCGGCGACATTTAATTCCGCCGCCTGATCGAGGCCACCGAGTACGTACGGTGTCACGTATATGGGTTTCGCAGCGTACACTCCTTCCATCGTGATCCGTTGCGATTGTGAAGGCTTCGCAAATGCCAATCCCCAATTTGGAGGAATCGCGGGAAAGATCTGCCGTTCATTTTTGCGTGCGATAAATCGATAAACGATCATCCCCATCTCGACACGCCCATTGTCGTCCTGGAACCCGAGACTCGAGAAAGGAATGCGAAATTCGGCGAACCAACCCTCATCAGTCTCCGAGGTTGCGACATCCCAATACGAGTTCCAGTTGGAGTTCATCGCACGCCCGCTGCTGAACTCGGCGTCAAATGAAACCGAACGGTCAGTCCGCACGCCAGCCGGTGTGGTAGTGAACCACACTGCGGACTCGTAGTCGTTGTATGTATCGAGCACGATTGCGAGGAGATCATCGCCGCTGTACTGATCCCGATACAAAGTGTTACTCCGCACCTGCGAGGGATCCGAATCGTACAACTTGCCGGACATGTAGACATAAGCTTCATCGTACGCGACGCGGACTTCTGTACGTTCCGTGAGTTCTCCCTCAAAGGTGGGTGTGAACATGGTCATTGGGAGCGGCTGGACATCATCCCACGCCGCTTCGTCTACGCGGCCATCCAACACGATAGGGCCGGTGAGACGGGTCAGGGTCATCCGCTGTTGGGCGTCCAATTCGGTCGGGCCGGCCGCGACAACACAGCACATCGACGCTGCTAGGCAAAAACATCTTAAACTCACAAATTCAGCTCTTTCTGGGGCCGAGGAACGTCTCGTAAGCATACGTCCTTAACCTACGAGCTGTTGGAAACAGTCATTAGACTAAGAAAAGTATGCGTGTCAGGGTTCCAATCGCACGTGGTCGTTGCTGTACTCGCGGAAACGGTGGCTCGACAGCATGTTTAGGTCATACAAACCACCACCCGAGGGAGATCCGCATGTCGTGGCATATCACCGAATCCCCGGGCGTCAATATGACGCCACTCCTCGGTTTGGCGCCACTAATGCTTTTGTGGAGCGCTTGCCAAGCCGCGCAGGCGCCTGCTGGCCCAAATTACTATCCCGGTTTCGGCAGTGACTGGGAAGTGCGTGAGCCTGGGGCGCTGGGCATGAACGCCACGCGTCTCAACGAGGCCATCGCGTACGCGAACGCACACGAAACGGCCCTGTCACGCGACGCGGGCACATGGCTCCGTGAACGGTTTACCGGTATTCCCCACCAAGACATCGTCGGTCCAACCAAACCGCGCGGCGGTGTCAATGGTATCGTGTTGCGACACGGGTATATCGTGGCCGAGTGGGGTGACACACGTCGTGTCGATATGAATTTCAGTGTAACGAAGAGTTATCTATCCACCGTGGCCGGGCTCGCCTAAGACCAGGGTCTCATCGAATCGTTGGACGATCCGGTCAACCAGCTCGTACAGGACGGAACATTTGACGGCTTGAACAACACGCGAATCAAGTGGAAACATCTTTTGCAACAAACGAGCGAATGGCAAGGCGAGTTGTTTGGCAAACCCGACATCGCCGACCGGCGAAAGGGTATTGACCGCCAGATCAACGAACCTGGCACATTTTGGGAGTACAATGACGTCAGGGTCAATCTTCTGTCGTATTCCTTATTACACGTATGGCGACGGGCGCTTCCCACCGTTTTGCGAGAGAGGGTCATGGATCCAATCGGTGCGAGCACCACTTGGCGATGGTATGGATACGAAACGTCATGGACGGACATGGATGGAATTCGGGTCCAGTCCGTGAGCGGTGGCGGACATTGGGGCGGGGGTCTATGGGCATCCACACGTGATCATGCGCGGTTCGGATATCTTTTCCTTCGAAAAGGAAAATGGCGAGACCAACAAATCGTCTCACAGGATTGGGTCGAGCACGCGACAACACCGGTTGATATTCAGCCAAACTATGGTTTCATGTGGTGGTTGAATACCAACCAGACACAATTCAACGCCGCGCCTAGCTCCAGTTTTTTCGCATTGGGCGCGGGATCAACAAACGTTATCTGGATCGATCCCGAACACGACATCGTAGCGGTCACACGATGGGTGGATGGCAACGAACATGTGAACGAGTTTATTCGATTGGTACTCGAGTCTATCGAATCGGAATAGCTTGAAAAGGATCACCGGGGCGGGCGGATAGCTCGACCTACTACGATGGTTACGTTGTCCGTACCACCGTCGTCAAGCGCGTCTTGTAATAGATCTTCGCAAACCTGTTTTGCCGACTTCATATTCTTCAAACGGTCCGTGATCTGTTCTTCAGACACGTGTTTCGTCAACCCGTCGCTACACAATAAACCCACGTGTCCCCAACTCTGATCCACCCGCGTTACAACCGGTGTCGAATGACTCCCGCCGATCGAGCTGGACAATACGTGCGCCAATTGTGTACGCTGCGCATCGGTTCTCGACATAACACCTTCATCGACCAGCTCTTGAGCTATCGTCTGGTCGCGCGATATCTGTGTGAGAACGCCTTTTCGGTAGAGATAGCAGCGACTATCGCCCACTTGTAACAAGTACGCCCTCGGCCAAATACCGATCCAAAGTGTAAGGGTTGTAGCCATGCTGCCTGCATGATCTTCTTCTGCAGCCTGACTCATGACGCTCGCATGACATTTCGTGGCGGCCTCTTGCAACGCAATCAAGAATTGATCGTGGTCTTCCGCATCTGCCGAGTAATAACATTGCATACTGTGGGCAACGTATTGTGCCGCAACTTCCACAGCGAGACGACTTGCCTCACCCCCACCCACCCCCGAACCCACGCCGTCAGCCACCATTCCCAGATACGCCAGACGTTCCCCCTGCAGGGGAAGCTGCTCAACATTTGGAATGCTGGTGCGATGTACCTCCATGCGCTTTTGGAGGGAGCTGATCATGAAATGATCTTGATTGGTCTCGCGAACTTTGCCGGCGTGTGTCAGACCATACGCATCGATCTGCCGATGCAGCGGTTTTCTCACGGCGAAGTAGGAGGTAGTCGAAGTACCTGGCGACGTCATGCATCCCCCGTTCGGCTGAGTGTGGACTCATACTGAAGATGAGTCGCGGTCAATATGCTAGCAACTCCGACGCTACCTTGGCGACATCGCTGCCGTTCGGAAGGTAGAAATCTTCGAGTGGCGGTGCGTAAGGCACTGGAGTGTCCGGTGCCGTGACACGACGAATGGGGGCATCCAGATATTCGAACACTTGGTCAGCTATCACTGCGGTGAGTTCCCCGGCGATGCCACCGGTCCGGCGAGCCTCGTGTACAATGAGCACCTTGCCCGTCTTTTTCACGGAATCCAAGATGGTCTCTTGGTCAAACGGCAACAACGTGCGAAGATCGATGATCTCGATGGCACCCCGATGATCGGGCAACAATTCAAGTGCTGCCAAGCATGCGTGCAGCATTGCACCATATGTTAGGATGGTGAGACCGGTCCCCTGGACCTTCACGGACGCTTTCCCAAGAGGCACCACGTAATCCTCTTCGGGAATATCTTCCTTCAAACGTCGATACAGATGTTTGTGTTCGAGATAGATGACGGGGTTGTCGTCGCGGATCGAGGCCTTTAGCAAACCTTTTGCGTCATAGACGGTGCCTGGTGCTACCACCTTGAGTCCGGGCGTGTGTACGTAGTACATCTCGGGACACCCGGAATGAAACGGACCGCCGTTGAACCCCCCACCTGTAGGGGCACGGAACGTCACCGGAACTGGTATGCCCAATCGATAGTGCGTGGTCGCGGCGAAATTTGTGATTTGATCGAACGCGCACGACATGAAGTCTGAGAATTGGAACTCGACGACCGGTCTCATCCCCATCATGCTCGCGCCGATCGACAAACCCGTAAACCCAGCCTCCGCGATCGGTGTGTCCACCACACGAAGTGGACCGAATTCTTCCATTAAACCGTCGGTGGCTTTGAAGGCGCCGCCAAACGCACCAATATCTTCCCCTATGAGGAACACATCGGGATCGCGTCTCATCTCTTCCAGAAGCCCTTGGCGAATCGCTTCGATATACGTCGTCACGTGCGTCTCTTAATCCGCATAGACACCCTCAAGCGTTTCGGGCCCGTCAGGGTAATCAGATTCCTCCGCCACCGCCCACGCCGTTTCAACCTCGGCCTCGATCTCTCGCACAATGGCATCGATATCAAAGGGAGAAACCCTTGATGACGACAGCAACCAGTTGGTGAACTGCTCAATTGGATCCGTACGAGCACCCGCTTCAAAAAATTCCTTCGGCACGTAGTCAGCGGGGTCGTGTGCTCCGTGACCAGTCATGCGGTAGGTCACACATTCGACAAACGAAGGACCCAATCCCCCCCGTGCGCGTGCAATAGCCGGCTGCATTGCGCGATAAACCGCGAGTGCGTCGTTACCATCGACCGTTTGCACCGGCATCCCGTAACCGGACGCTCGTTCGGCGACTGTGTCTACGGCCATCTGCCGCGACAGCGGCGTCGAGTATGCGTATTGGTTATTGACGCACACGTATACGATGGGAAGTTCCAACACCGCAGCGAGATTGAGCCCTTCGTGCCAATCCCCGCGACTCGTTGAACCATCTCCGTTGTAACACAGTACAACGTGAGCCTGGTTTCTGGATTTGATAGCGAAAGCCGCCCCCGCAGCGACCGGAACGGTGGCCGCCATGTGGCTGATGAACGAACCCACTCGGTGTTCCCAGACGCCAAAATGAAGATTGGCATCGCGCCCGCGGGTTGGACCGTCTTTTCTACCCAAGTAATGAAGGAATACCTGCTCGGCAGAAACACCCTTGGCCAAAAAACCACCGAGGTCACGGTGTGACGGAAAGATTACATCCTTGGCCCCCAACTGTACCGCGCCCGCTACACCGATAGCCTCTTCACCCGTACCAACGAAGAGCGGACCGACAAGCTTCCCCTGTCGGTACGCAATCTCCAACCGGCTTTCGATTGCCCGGTGAAGTTTCATATATCGGAGCATCTTGAGCAGCACGTCCCGGTTGGGACTGACTTCCGAGTCATGCGTCGATAGCGCGGTCTCGGACATCGCTACTTCAGAGCCGTGTGTGCAACGTCGCTCAAAATCTCCGCGGCTCGCGACGGATTGTACGACCCACAGACACAGAAGCGCGCAAGGTACCGGCTCGCTTCCTGTGGTGAGCGCCGGCCGCCACGCACCCAGTCGATCATCTTTTTTGCAAACGTGGCCGAGACCATCCCATGTCCGCACATTGAACTCAGCATGAGAGTTGTTTCGTCTGGAAGTTTCTCGGTTCGCCCCTGAAATCCAAGCGAGTATTCGACAGAGTGACGGGTTAGATCACAGTCGTTACAACACCGGACCGCCTCGGCGGGAATCGACGAGATATTGACCGAGAGGCCGAGGTCCAATTCTTTGACTTCGTTCACAAAGGAACGGACGGCTTCGTAGTTGTCGAACACCGCGGACACCGTGGTTGGTGTATCGACACCTTTGACCACATCTTCCGGCGACGGTTTGGCGTCTCGACGCCAGTGCATCATGGGTGAACCGTTTTTCACTGGACGATATTGCGCACCCTTTGTCGAATCACCAAGGTTGACGGGTTTGTGTTTGATGGCAGCTGAGAGAAACGCCTTTTGTTTCGCAACCGCGTCACCATCGTTGAGGCCTTTCGCCGGCATCATCGTGACGATAAAGTCGCTCGCCAGATCTTTAGCGTGACCGAATCTGTGCAGCGTATGGGTCATGCTCCGACCTCTTGACGTTCCAGTTGCACAGTCAACTCTCGGCGGCCAATACCCAGATTGGTCTTTGCGCGTAAGCTCTCATATCCTTCTGCGGCGAATATTTCTTCGACATCGGTGTCCCCGTTTTCGTCACATCGCACGGAAACACCGATTGCCATAACCGTGGATATCGATGTGGCAGTTCGTTTGAGGAGTCGTAACGCATCACGCGTCCCTTCTGTCGGAACCGCGAACTCAATAATCACCGACATGACTTTTTCGTCCAACACTTCCGGATTCAATGCACCTGACGCTCGATCTGTCATGAGGCTCGTAACGGGATTTTTTTCTTCAAACGCCACACCCGCCTCGGCAAGCGAACGGGTTACTCGCTCAACATCTCGAAACCGGACACCAATCCCCGGCCGACCCAGTTCGACCGTAAAGCCTACACTTCCGAGGAGGAGTCTATCCGTAACGTCGTTGGTTTTGACCTCTTCAGTACCACGACCTTGGATACCGGTACTTTCGTGTGTTGCTGTTACATCGCTAAACGCACGTCGTATCGTCCGGGGCCATGAAAGCTCATCGGGTGTGATGGCGGAGGTGGGACACACATCCGGCTCGGGATCGAACCGTAAACGTACGTATGACAGGACTTTTCGCAGACCCCGGACCACCGATGGATTCAACCGCTCCATACTCATGCCACGAAAACACGCATAGCATTCAACGCATTCGTCGGTGTTCACGACGGCGCGATTGATCGTTGGGTCTACCACGATTGCACCCATTGGGCAAACCGCCACGCAATTACCACATGCCACACATTTTTTGGGATCAATCCTCATAACCTGCCCT
>JAZDDC010000496.1:0-3332 GCA_036679565.1 Gemmatimonadota bacterium | reverse complement strand
AGCTCTTCGAAATGACCTATCCTCAGCGGGTGTCGATACGAGGGAGCTTGGCACCATTCTACGTCGGCTCCAGGAGCTAGAACGAGACCGCAACTTTGACGACCCCAGGGAATTAGAACGGCTTCAGGAGGCGGTGATTGCAGGTTTGAAGGAATTCGAGTACGGTCTGAGACGATCGATGGGCGAGGACGAGGCTGAGGGTCTTGTGCTATCCGGATCCGAGGAAGTACCGGTTGGGTACCGCGATATGGTTGAAGAGTATTATCGGCGGCTCGGCAAAAACCGCAGGTAAGACAGAGGATAGACAAAAATGCGGTCGGTGTGTCGTTTTGGGCCACCGGCCGCGTTTTGTTTTGTGCTCGCAATCCCATGATGGGGACCGCTATCTTTCACTGAGCAGGCTTTCCTCTCATTGGGACAATTGGGGTCTCCGATTCAATGAAACGCACTTCACTGTTAATACTGGCCGCGCTTGCGTTCTTTCTCGTTGGAATCCTGGCGTTTCCGGCACTTGTCACGTTGCTCACGGACTGGTGGTGGTTCAAGGCCGTCGGTTTTCAGACCGTCTTTGCCAAGACGTTGACGTGGAAGTTTTTGGTCGGCGTTTCCGGAGGCCTCGTGGCGTTCGGCTTCTTTTATTCAAACCTACGCTTCGCGCAGAGAGGAGCGGTTCCGGACCCCATAGTTGTCAACATCAATTCTCGCACGTCTAACGTGGACATCACACGTGGGCTGCGTGTCATGGGGCTGCCGCTTTCGATTGTTTTGGCGCTCTTGGTGAGTGGAACAGTCGCGACGGGCTGGCTCGACATTCTCCAGTACATCCACGGGACCGACTTTGGAGTGCAAGATCCCGTTTTCGGACGTGACGTTGGGTATTACATCTTTCGCCTGCCGGCGATCGCCGGTGCCGTTCGTTTCGTACAGGCCTTGAGTGTCGTTTCGTTGTTCATGGTCGTCTTGCTCTATGTCATGCGTGGCGACATCGTGGCGTTGCGAAATCGTGTGACGATCGAGCCGTCCGCTCAGACGCATCTCGGTGTGCTCGTTGCGCTTGTCTTTTTAGCTGGCTCGGTTTCGACGTACTTTGTCCACATCCCCAGTCTTGTTTACTCGACGACGGCGGATTTCGTCGGAGCGAGTCATGCCGATCTGTCGGCCCGACTGCCCGGTTTGCGTGTTGTGGGGGTCGTGGGTGTGTTGTGTGCCGCGTGGGTGTTGTTAGGTGCCCGCAAGCACACGCTCACACGTAACCTTACGGCCGCTGTAATTGCCTACGTTGCCGTTTCAGCCGTGGGCGGTTCTCTCGTGCCGGCAGCAGTTCAACGACTGATCGTTCTTCCCAACGAGCTGGCAAGAGAACGTCCGCAAATCATCAATCACCTCGAGGCTACGCGTCGTGCGTGGAAACTCGATAACGTCGAGATCCGTGACTTAGGCGATGCATCGCCGCTGACCATGAGAGATATCGAAGCGAATCAGGGAACCATTCGCAACGTCCGTCTCTGGGACCGTGAACAAATCCTTCAGACTTTTGGCCAGTTGCAGGAGATACGGACGTACTATGACTTTCGGTCCGTTGATGACGACCGATATTGGATCAATGGGGAATATCGTCAAGTCCTCCTGTCACCTCGGGAACTGAATACGAGTGCGCTTTCGACACGAACGTTCATCAATGAACGCTTGACCTTTACCCACGGGATGGGTCTGACCCTCAGTCCAGTGAATCAAGTGACGCCGGAAGGGCTACCACATCTTTTTGTGCAGGATTTACCACCGGCGTCAAACGTATCACTCGACATTACGCGACCTGAGATCTACTACGGCGAATTGTCCAACGACTTTGTGTTCGTCGGCACGGGCCAACCCGAATTTGACTATCCCGTGGGTTTGGGCGACTCAAGCGCGTTCACATCGTATGAAGGTCTTGGCGGCGTTGAAGTCGGTGGGTTTTGGCAAAAGGCGTTGTTGAGTATGCGTTTCGGGTCTTTGAAAATCCTCCTTTCACAGGACATCGTGCGGGGTAGCCGGGTGCAATACCACCGCAATGTGATGCAACGTGCCGAAAAAGCGTTGCCGTTTCTTTCGTGGGACGGCGATCCGTACATGGTCATCACCGACGACGGTCGTTTGAAGTGGTTGATCGATGCCTACACGGTGAGCGCACGGTACCCGTACGCCGCGCGACAGGACGGCATCAACTACATGCGGAACAGCGTGAAAGTTGTGATCGATGCGTACGACGGCGATGTCAAAGCATATCTGTCCGACGCCGAAGATCCGATTGCGCTGACAATGGCCAAGATCTTCCCCGAGATTCTTCGGCCGTTGAGCGAAATGCCCGAGGACCTGCGGGCCCACATCCGGTATCCCTCTGATTTTTTCCGCGCGCAAACGGCCATGTACGCGTGGTATCACGTGGATCAACCAGACGTGTTTTATCAGACCGAAGACCAGTGGCAGTTCCCGACACAGTCGGCCCAAGATGTTTCGAGCGATCCGTTTCTACGCCATATCATCATGAAGCTTCCCGGCGAGGCCACGGAAGAGTTCATCGTGATGACGCCGTTTACGCCAAAGGGTAAACACAATTTGACGGCGTGGATGGTCGCACGAAACGACGGAGATCGGTATGGCCAACTCCTTGTGTACCGGTTCCCTCGTCAAAGTCTGGTTTTCGGGCCGCAACAGGTTGTCGATCGGATAAACCAAAATACGGAGGTTTCTCGCCAGGTCACTCTGTGGGACCAGGCGGGTTCTCAAGTGAAGCGAGGTAACCTCCTCGTCATCCCGATCGAGGCCTCGTTGGTCTATGTCCAACCGTTGTACCTGCAGGCGGAAGGCGGACGAATCCCCGAGTTGAAACGCGTCATCGTGGCCTACGAGAATCAAGTCGTGATGGAGGAGACGTTGGAGGAGGCGCTGTCCGTACTCTTCCGCGGAACGGTTTCAGAAGACATACCGACGCCGCTTGTACCCTCAATGCCCACCGCAACCGCGAGTATCGAACTCGATGTGACCGTTGGTGATCTCGTCCTTCGCGCGTCTGACCATTATGATCGCGCGCTCAACGCGCAACGGTCTGGTGACTGGGCGACGTATGGGCACGAGATCCAACAAGTCGGTGACCTGCTCCGCAGAATCCGCGACTTATCCGGTACGAACAGCAGTGAAAATCAATGAGCGAACATCGCGATGATCACACGTTTGGTGGCACAAGCCGAAGTTTCATGACCGGCTCGGCGGGCGCATCGATGCTCCACATTGTGGCACTGCTCGTCGTCACAGCGATGCAACCAACCGTGGCGCAAGAAAACGCTTCTTTTGCC
>JAZDDC010000495.1:0-14236 GCA_036679565.1 Gemmatimonadota bacterium | reverse complement strand
ACATTGGGCCTCCAGGAATCGCGCCGCTCGTGGGCCCGGATTGGCGCCCTTGGTATGGAGCGAGGTCATGTACAGTCAACAAACATACGGGCGACATGTCACCGCCGCTGAACACCGCGCTATTGCGGTTCAAATTGTCACGATGGATTAATCCGTAGCGATTGGCGACTGTGCAAAAGATAGAGCGCAGGCACCACGATCATGTTGAGCACCGTAGACGTCAGCAGACCGCCCAGCACGACGATGGCCATTGGTGCCTGTATTTCTTTTCCCGGTTCGCCACCGCCCAATGCCAACGGAATGAGTGCCAACGCCGCGGTAAGTGCGGTCATGAGAATCGGATTGAGGCGTTCTAGAGAACCCTGAAACACCGCCTGCCGAACGGCTAAACCCTCGCCAAGCAACCGTTGGTAGTGCGATACCAACAGTATGCCGTTGCGCACCGCAATACCGAATAGTGTTATGAAGCCCACAAGAGTCGCGACGTTCAACACGCCAGCGGAAAGCACCGTTGCGACAATCCCTCCGATCAAGGCCAATGGCAAATTGACCATGATCAAGAACGCCAACGTGGCGCTGCGAAACTCCTGGAGCAACACGACGAAAATACCGAGTAGTGACAAAATGGAGAGGACGGTTATTGTTCGTAACGCGGTTTGACCGCTTTCGAATTGCCCTCCGTATTCGATGTAATACCCCTCGGGAAGTGTAACTGCCGCATCGATGCGCTCGCGGAAGTCATCGACAACACCCCCGACATCTCGGCCCTGCACATTCGATTGCAATACGATCTTTCGCTGCACATCTTCGCGACTGATCGTATTGGGTCCGCGTTCCTGCCGGATGTCGGCAAGGTAGTGCAGCGGGACTTTGGAACCAGTCGGCGTGTCGATCAGCGTTCGTCCTATCTGCTCGGCATTGATGCGATATTGTTCGTCCAATCGCACGACGAGATCAAATGCATTCTGACCCTCCAGCACTTGTGACACGACTTCGCCGTAGAAGGCGACATCAACCGCTTCTGCCAGATGTCCTGCCGTCATTCCGTAGCCAGCCATGACATCGCGATTGGCGATGATGCGGAGTTGCGGTACGTCGGCCTGTTGCTCCACCGCCAAATCTGCCACTCCCGGCACGTCTTCAACCGCTTGCCGAGCCATTTCCGCAAGACGCCGCAGTTCGCCAAGCTCGGGGCCAAAGATTTTCACGGCAATCGCGGCTCGTGTTCCCGACAACATGTGATCGATGCGGTGACCAATCGGCTGGCCGATCGTGACGTTTGTGCCCGGTACCCACGTCACCGTCTCACGGAGTTCCGCCATCGTCTCGTTCAAATCGTGTTCGGTGAGATCGAGTTGCACATCGATCTCCGCTGCGTTGACACCCTGCGCGTGTTCGTCCAACTCGGCCCGGCCGGTACGGCGTGCGGTCGAAACGACGGCGGGGTGCGCAAGGAGTCGTTGTTCGACCAACCGGCCGAGTCCGTCGGATTCTTCGATGTTTGTGCCGGGTACCGTGACGGCGGACACCGTCAACGTGCCCTCCTGAAATTCAGGTAGGAATCCTCTTCCCAGTCCCGGAACCAACATAAGTGCCGCGATCACGGCTGCGGCCGCCGTAGCCACAACAATTTTTGGGTGGTCGAGAATGGGATCAAGCTGCCACGCATACAGGGACTTAAGTCGCCGTACGAGCCAACTCTCATCTTTCCGATTCATGATGGGTGCGTTCGGGAGCAGATACGAACACAGGACGGGTGTAACAGTCAGTGCGACGATGAGTGACGCCAGGATGCTTACGATGTAGGCGAACCCCAACGGACGCAGCATCCGTCCTTCCACACCCGAAAGAAAGAACAGCGGAACGAACACAATCGTGATGATGATTGTGGCACTGACAATTGGCCGGCGCACTTCTTCAGCCGCGTCAAATACGATGTCGAACACCGCTCGTCGCTGAGCGCTCGGCCGTTGTTGGTTCTCACGCAACCGGCGGAATGTATTCTCGACATCGATAATTGCATCATCGACCAGCGCGCCGATGGCGATGGCCATGCCACCGAGTGTCATCGTGTTGATCGTGGCTCCGGTCAGTCGCATGGCCAAAACTGCTACCAACAGCGACAGCGGTATTGCGAGGATTGAAATAGCGGTTGTCCGGACACTCCACAGAAAGAGGAACAGGATGATTGTCACCAAGATGGCGCCATCTCGGAGCGCGGCGATCACGTTATCGACAGCCAGTGTGATGAAGTCGGCCTGCCGAAAGATCGCGCGGTTGATCAGCATGCCGTCGGGTAGTACGGATTGGATCGCCACCAACTCGGCGTCGAGTCGTTCAGTGAGCGCCAGGGTGTTGACGTCGGGTTGTTTCTGAATCGAAAGGATGACCGCGGGCTCGGTGTTTACCGAGGCAACACCAAACCGTGGTTTCGGTCCTAGCTGTATGGTCGCGACGTCGCGCAAGAATACGGGGACACCGTCCCGCACTGTTACGGTGGATGCCCCGAGGTCTTCCAAGGCTCGAACACGACCCAATCCCCGAATGAGGACCTCGTTGCCGCTCTGCTGAAACACGCCGCCCGATGCCACGGCGTTTGCCGCACGGGCGGCACGGACCACTTCGCCGAGACCGACGCCGTACGCTTGCAGCCGTTCAGGTTGCACGAGGACTTGGTACTGTTTGACCTCCCCGCCGATCGGCACTACCTGCGCCACACCCGGAACTGCCAATAGGCGTTTACGAACCGTCCAGTCGGCTGCGGTCCTGACGTCCATTGCGGTGTGTATGTCGGACGTCATCCCGACGAGCATGATCTCGCCCATAATGGATGTGATTGGCGCGAGAATCGGCGGGCTGTCGCCGACCGGCAATTGGCTTCGCACGAGTTGAAGTTTTTCGCTGACGATTTGGCGGGCGCGGAAAATGTCCGTTCCCCAATCGAATTCAACCCACACGATGCTGATGCCCTGGGCCGACGAGGAACGGACCCGCCTAACACCCGCGGCTCCGTTGACCGCCGTCTCGATGGGAAAAGTCACCAGGGTTTCGACTTCTTCGGGCGCCATGCCGTGGGCTTCGGTGAGGACGGTTACAGTGGGCGCAGTGAGATCGGGAAACACATCTACCGGTGTTGTCCTTGCAACGTACGTTCCGCCGATAACCAGCACGACGGCGGCGGCGAGGGTGACAAGCCGGTTTTGGAGGGACCATCGGATAATGAATCGCAGCATGATGGAATCCCTAGTGCGGATGGCCGTGGTCGGAAATCTCAGTTGTACTTAACGAAGAAAGCCGTACTTGATAGGCCCCGATCGTGACGACCCGTTCGCCTCGTCGCACTCCGCTCGTCACCAACGTCCATTCACCGTCGCTTGAGCCGATGGTCAACGCGCGCCGTTCGAACGACTCGCCGCCAATGTGGACGTATGCCACGAGCATTCCGTCCTCGTCGCGAATGGCTGCAGTGGGCACGACGAGTCCCTGGGTTGGTACACCGATGAGTACGCGGCCCGTGGCCATCATGCCGACACGCAACGCACGGTCCGTGTTTTCGACCTCCAGGATGACTGGAAGCGCACGACGCTCCGTGTCCAATACCTGGCCAATCGACACGACGCGGTTTGCCCGGAACACGGTTTCGCCGCCCTCCACAACGAATGTCGCGCCCGTGATTCTTGTTGCATAGGCGACGTCGCTTGCCGGAACGAACATGCGTACCCACACCCGCCTTGTATCAACGAGAGTCATGAGGAGATGCCCGGCCTCAACGCGTTCGCCCAACGCGAAATGGCGTGTGTTGACGACGCCGTCGATTGGCGCCTTCAGGGGGAGATCGTATCCGTCGTCGCCGTCGGTCCCCATCGCCACCAACGTTGCCTCTGCTACTTCGAGGTCGTGCCGCGCTTCTTCTAGGCGACGGGCGGCCACCGCCTCGACTGCGTACAGTCGCCCCAGTCGTGCGACCTCTCGCTCCAAGCGTTGCGCGCGCGCGCGTTGGGTTGAAAATGCGTTGTCGCCCGCCACGGGGGACAGTACGGCGAGTGTCTGCTCGGCATTCACCCATTGACCGGGTACAGCGGCAGCGCGATTGCGGTCAGCCAAAAGTATGCCATCGACGAGCGCGGTGACATTCGCGACACGGTTAGCCATGGGCACGATGGTGCCCGCCGCGCGAATCGACGTGGCGACCTCGCCCATGGTGGCCTCCGCTGTCGCAAAAGGGATAGGCCACTGTTGCTCTTTGAGAAATGTGATGCCCACAGGTGGTTCAGGTTCGAGTAGCGGGACATCGTCCCATGTTTGATGCACGATCACCGGCCCAACGTAGATGGCATCGTTGAGCTCCGGACCGTCGACTTCGACCGTCAAGTCGTATGCGCCGGGTGCCGCAAAGGAGGGAGCTGGTCCGTAGACACCGGATCGGGATGGGCTTTCCGTCGTATGAACGTGCTCGGCGCCGTCCGGACCAATGAAACGCAGTGTCAAAACGCCCGCGTTCACTGGTTGGAATGACGACAGCGCGGTGAGATGGACTGCCCACGGTTCTCCGGGTTGGCCCGCGATCAGTGGTGGGTGCTCAAAAAACAACTCGCTCGAGTCTGTCCAGATGGTGACGACACCGCCTTCAGGTTCTAATGTGCTGTCCGAGTTGGGATTCTCCTCCAACGTTTGACAACCGGCGCCCAACACAGCCAACAAAACCGTCACAACCACACGGTCACGCCGCTTTGAAGTTCTCATTCGGCACCGCCAGGGGAGTGCGACATCGTAGTGAATCCGCCGACCGCACGTTCGAGGTCGAAGTATTGTTCCCAAAGTTCCGCGCGTAGTTCGATCCGGTCTGATCGACTCACGTAATATGCGTCCGCTGCGTCGAGCAACTCGAGTAAGTCCGTTTCGCCTTCGTCGTAGCTTGCGCGCGCGATGTCTAAGAGGTCATCGGTATCTTCGTACAAACGTTGCTCAATTCGCGTTACGCGATCTTTTGCAGACTCGTATCCCCGAGCAGTCATTTGCACATCGTCGAGGATTACACGTTCGATGAGCGCAGCGCGTTCTCGCGCCGCTGTGAGCCGTGCGTCGTTGGCCGCAACCGCTCCGCCTTTGCGGTTCCAAAGCGGTAGAGGTAACTCGGCACCCAAAAACGGGCCGTCCAAGCCGTCGGACTGTCGCTTGTATCCTCCCGTCAGGACGATCTGGTCCGCCCATCGACCAGAACGAGTTTCTTTTTGTTGTGCTTCCGACGCCACAATGTCCGCCCGCCTCGCGAACACTTCGGGACGTTTTGCGAGCGCGTACGCGTGCAGATCGACGATGTCAAATTCTGTTGGGACTTCACTCAGAAAATCGATCGGCATGAGTATCGTATCGCGAATGTCGGGGAGTAGCGCCGTCGTCAATGTTCGACGTGCGTGATCACGGCGGACAGCGGTGTTGCTCGCCGCGCGCTCGTATCGCCCCAATTCAATCCGGATTCGTCGGAGGTCGTAGCCCGAAAGGTCACCCTCTGTAAACCGCGCGGTGGCCGCCGCTTCGACGGTTCGGAATACTTCTGTAACTTCTTGGACGACCTCCAACCGACGTCCGGCAGCAATAGTGCGCACAATGGAACGTTTGATGTCGAACTGAATTTGGTTGCTGTCCGCTTCTACCCGAGCTGACGCCGCGTCGATGATTGCCTTGCTTGCAGTTGAGCGCGCCGATAGCAGCCAGGGGAAGGGAATCGGTTGTCGGATGTTGAAGTAGGTCTCCGCGTAGCTGAGTCCGTTACCCGAAAGTTGCTCATGCGTGAATTGCCCGGTCGGGTTTGGAAATGACCTGGCTTGACGTGCGTCGCCGTAAATCACGGCGGCTTCCGATCGGGCCAACCGTATCTGCAGGTTGTTGTCGTTAAAAAGTTGCAGCGCTTGATCGAGTGTAACCTCTCGAACAACCTGGGCCTCAGTCGGAGCCGTTCCGACGGTCAAGCCGAAACAGCAGGCACCCGCAAAAAAGAAACTCCGGTTGTGCACTCCCACCTCCATTGTTGTAAACACCCAGCCACTTGCCACACATCGGGACAAGCGTTGCGGAAGATGTAGGGCTCGAAACCTAGCGTGTTTGACGTACTTCATAGTTAGGCCCTTTTCTTGCCTGTGGTCATGCACTATCGTGCGAAACCATCCATGTAGCGGAGAATACTAATGATGAATAGGGCAGCAACCGCATTCGCCGCCGTCGTGTTAACCGTTGGCGCGGTGTCACCCAGGCATATCGAGTTAGTCAGTAGCAATCCGGCCGCCGACACCGTACTTACGGTCGCTCCAACGGAATTGCTGCTCACATTCAGCGCAGATTTGGACTTCGCACGCAGTGCCGCCACCATGCGAAGTCCAAGTGGTGAGCCGGTCCAGCTTGGCGAGGCACAGACCACCAATGACCCCCGTCAGATAAAGCTGACAGTCCTGGACGATATGGACGCCGGAACGTACACGGTCTCCTGGATTGCAGCGCCCAAGGACGATCATGGGGGACGGGGCAGGTTTAGTTTTGAAATGCAGTAAGACCCCTAGTTGTCGCGGACCTCAAATGTGAGAGTGGCCCACTTCGATTCGTAGTCGATGTCCGGCTCGCTTTCGAGTTTGACCATGTTGATAAACTTGATGTACCATCTGCCGGTCTCGCTGATCGTGAATCTGACGCTTCCGTCGGCGTGCGTCCGTCCTTCTGTCTGATCGATTGCGCCGTTGGCGCCGTGCCCACCGGCGATGACCAGTTGACCGGCCACGGGCTCTCCGTCTACCAAACAATAGACGAGAATGACGTCGCCCACGTTTAGTTCGTACGGGTTCATTGCGGGGACTATCTCGGCGGGATAACCAAATCGTGTGTTGAAGTCGTCGCTCAGTGTCTCACCCACCTGGACGATCGCTTTGATATGCTTGCCGTAACGCTCCCACACGTCCTCGCCGAGTTCGCCGTCGCGCTCGCGCGCAGCGAGTACGTCCGGTATGCCATCGACGCGAAGGTATTCATTGAAGTCCGGACCCGCGAGACCCAAGTCGCTATGTTTTGTGGACACGCCGATAACGTATGTACCGGGTGCCTCGGTCTTCATGGTTAGGTAGGTCGTGTAGTTGTTCTCCCCTGCCAGCCATTGGTCGCTGCCAACCGAAACGCGGTTTCCGTTCATCATGACGCTTGCATCTTGCACGCGGTCCCAAGTAACGGAGTTCTCACTTGTCATGAACGTACCATTGTAAATCGGAATGGTGACCTGGCTTTGTGGGGCCAGGAAGTACGTGTCCAGCTTCAGGAAGAGGTCGTGCGCCCATAGCGCTGTGGCCGATCCAACCAACATTAGTCCGAACAGCAATCCCGTTTTATTCGCCCGTGTCATCGACATGAGGGTCCCCAACCTTCCCGTAGGAGTTCTTGATGGAGTAACCAAGCTACGCTCTCCGACCAGAGTATCCACCGGGCATGGAGCCGTCAAATTGGGTATGTGTGATTCACAGCACCCTTGGGATTTTCTCGCGGGAACTAAGTTAAAATGCCATCTTGTTTGGGGCCACATTTCTGATGATTGAAATGTCGAAAAAGGCTGACGCCGCGGTGTCCGTCATCCACCATCTCTACGCTACGTCGTGGTAATGCATGTCATCGAAACCACATCCGGAACTTGTCCCGTCACAGCTTCGAGAACTGCAGGGCATCCTGGAAAACGAGCGCGCACGACTGACACGCACCCTTGATCGGGCCCGACGGGATGGTCCCGTGCAACTTGATCAGCAAGCTGTGGGACGATTGTCCAGGATGGATGCCCTCATGAACGAGGGGCTTGCTCAGGGAAGTATGGTACGCGCACGTGAAGAGGTCGGCCTCATCGAACTCGCGCTTGACCGTATTGGCAACGGTACCTACGGTTTCTGCCGCACGTGTAACCAACCAATCGCGGTAAATCGTCTGATGGCTATTCCGGAGACGTTGCACTGTGCGGCGTGTAGATCGTAAACCGCCAACAAACATGGCTCGGGCTGTTGACAAGGGACGCCGGTGATTTCGGCAAAGGACTGATTGGAGCTTGAATTGAAACACCTTGCGAAGTTTTGTTTTGTTACGGCGACCGGCGCCTGTCTCAGTGCATGCGGTACCGCTGCCAACGCCGTCACCCAAGAGCAATGGCCCGGCGAGGATTGGCCCATTTCGACACCCCTCGACCAGGGGCTCGATCCGTCAGCTATCGATTCCCTCGTTAGCGATCTGGCCTCCGGCGTCTATGGTTTCGTGGATCAATTCTTACTTATCCGAAACGGATATGTTGTGGCCGATCACCGGTGGACACACAACTACGACTCCGTTGCCCTGCAGTTCGACACGACCAACTATCAATACAACTACGATGACCCCGCATGGCATCCATACTACGGAGACACCGACCTTCATACGTTACAGTCCGTGACGAAAAGCGTGACCGCGGCGGCATTGGGCATCGCGATCGACGAAGGCTTGATACCGGGCGTCAGTACGCCTGTGATGCCGTATTTCCCTGAATATTCACCGGACGTGACAGACACGTTGAAGACATCCATTACCCTCGAAGACTTTCTGACGATGCGGAGCGGAATAGCCTGGGCCGTACCAGGTCAAACATATGACGACAACCAACACCCCACGGTCGTTCTGGAAAACAGCGATGCGTGGATCCAGTATGTCATCGACCAACCAATGGCCGTCACCCCGGGCACGCTGTTCGACTACAACGACGGCGTGAGTGTATTGTTAGGCAAGATCGTTCGCGAAGCCACCGGTCAGCGTATCGACGACTGGGCACGTGACCGTCTGTTCGAACCAATCGGAATACGTGATTTTTATTGGAAGATCACACCGGACGGTGAGGCGGATACGGAGGGCGGCTTGTACCTGTCTACACACGACCTCGCTCGCATTGGGTATCTGCACTTGCGTGGCGGCGTGTGGAACGGGGAGCAGATCATTTCGGAAGAGTGGATCAACATATCGACACACCCCACGGTGACCGACGTTGCACCCAACAATGGCCGCGCAGACGCGGGTTATGGTTACCAATGGTGGGTACCCGATCATGCTGACGGGCGTACCGAGGTCTTTGCTGGCAATGGGTACGGGGGGCAATTTCTCGTTGTCTCGCGCGAGCATGATATGGTCGCGGTGTTCAACGGTTGGAACATTCATGGCGGCGACTATCGATCGACATATAGGACTTTCCAGAACCGTATCATCCCGGCGGTCACAGCTCCGACGGGGGGGTAAACCCAAAACCGTCCAACAATCCTGAGAAAGCTGAATATGCGAACGTTCATTGTGTCGGTGATGATGCTCTTTGCCTGCGGGCCCACGTCCGATCCGCCAACCTCTTTTGACGTGATCGCAGTGTTGGACGCGGGTCTCAATCCGCATCAGATCGTGTTCTCAGATACCGGTGACCGGGCCTACATTGCGGCGGCCGGTTCGGATCGTGTCACGATTGTTGAGGTGGAAACGCTCTCGGTAACAGGGGCTCTCATAGTTCCAGATGCACCGCTTGGAGTTGCCCTTTTACCGGGGGGTGGTATTGCGGCCACTCGATTCGGTGCCGATCAGGTCGTGCGATTCCCACCGGACGGTGACGTACCAAACGCACGTGTGACGACCGGGGGTGCACCGTCACTGTTAGCCGGTCCGCTGCCCACGGGGGAATTGCTCGTGGCGGTAGAGCAATCCAACCTGGTGTGGTTTCTCGATCCCACCAAGTTCGTCCTAACACGTTCATACGACGTGGGCAATCGCCCGTTTCCTCCAGCTGCTACGTCAGATGGAAGATTGGTCTTCGTACCGAATTACGACGATGGCACGGTTTCGGTGATTGATGTATGGAATGAGCGTATCGTTGCCACGACACCAGTTGGCGCCAACCCCAGTGGCGGCGCCGTCTTGCCAGATGATATAGAGTACGCTGTAGCGGTGCGTGGCGAAGACAAGATCGTTTTGATCAATACTGCGTCATTCGAGGTTGTCGATTCGATCGTCGAGGGGATAGGTGACGAACCCTTCTCGGTCGTCGTTGCGCCGAATGGGTGGTTGGCGTTTGTGAACAACACCGCGAGTCACGATGTATCGGTGATTGACGTGGTCGAGAAAAAGGTCATCACTCGCATTCCGATCGGCGAACAGCCGATCGTCATGGCCGTTCACCCGTCGGGCGAAACGCTGTGGGTTTCCTCTGAGGGAAGTGACGAACTGACAGTGTTGGCAATCCCCGATGCATGGCGAGCCGGTCATGAGTCGGCCGCGCGGGAGCCAACAGAGGTGGCTGTGATGGGGATGATTCATGGCCGGCATCCCACCAGTGAGCTTTGGGGCTTCGAGCAACTCGAGACGACCATCCGCAACTTCGACCCCGACATTGTCTGCGTGGAAATTCCCCCAAACCGTTGGGCCAGGGCCTGGCGCGACTACACGGAACGGGGTGTGGTAGAAGAAGCGCGGGTTGTTGTCTTTCCAGAATACAACGACTTCATGTTCCGACTCGCCACGGACATGGGTTTTGAGATGATACCATGTGCGGCGTGGACGAAAGAGATGAACGATTTGCGTCGATCGCAAATCGAAGAGTTCGAAACGGCCGAACGCTTTGCCGATGAGGCGGCGGAATACCAACGATTACGCAGGGCGGCTCGCGCGCAGTATCAACCGCCGGGGAATCCAGACGACCCGTATTACATCCATTCCGATGCGTACGACATTGCGACACAAGCGGAGTACGACGTGTACGATCGGTATCTCAACGACTGGATCGGTCCGGGTGGTTGGACCAACATCAACATCGGACATACCCGCGTGATTGACAGAGTAATTGCGGAGAATCCCGGAAAACGAATCCTCGTGACTTTCGGGGCGGGTCATAAGTACTGGTTCTTAAAACATCTCAGGGACCGAGACGACGTACGGTTGGTAGATTTGGTGCCGTACCTTCCTTGAGCCCGCGACTATTTGAAAACCACGGGACCGTCGAGACGGATGGATAATCGAATACCGGCAACGGCTTCGGTCCTCGTCGATCCTGACACATGTCCGTCGTTGTTGATGAAATGCACACCCACGTGACCTCGGACGTCGATATGGCGACTCGACGTGAGATTCGCTCCGATGCCCAGGCGCAGCGTCCGTTCAATGGTGCCTTCGAACAGGAAGGGCTGATCCAAAGTTGGTGTTGGTGGGAACGGCTTGCGGAAGTCACCTTCGCCTTGGCGCAACAAAACGACCTCTGGTGTGACAACAAAGTTCGCGAGCGGCATCGTTGTCAGTTGCAATGCAACCTCGGTGTAATCGGAGAAGTTTCGTCCAAGGCCAATGCCCCGCCGCATGATGGTCTCAACGGGGCGGGCCGAACGGTACGCCAGACTCGAAACAAAAGAAAACGAAGCACGCAGTGCGGCGTCGAAGCCGACAGGAACATCGACGATCGCCGTTCCGGCGAGTCGATCAGGCGCTCCGCTTCCAAACTGGAATCCAAAGTCATCGACCGTGAACGCTCCTTGAAATGTGGCGCCTCCCGGCCCCGCAATCCACAGTTCGGTTCCATAGACACTGTTGACCGAATCGGCCGGAAATGGTTCGTCGATGTCGGTTGATCTGGTGAGCTTGAACGGATTCAACCAACGCAACTCGAAGCCTCTGCCGGCACCGGTCCAAAGGGTGGCTTGGCTCACGACGGCAACAAGCCATGGCCATGGTTTGAGCAAAACTCTTTGAGTTGCCCAGTTGCGATTGACCCTGGAACCATCTGCGGCGCGAAACGGGTCTAAGTCGGTTATCAGTGCTTCGACACGGATGTGTCGAGTCCCCACATCGACGACGACGTGATCATACGAATATGGTTCGGACGACACGAGAGTGCCCGGGATACCCGTCGGTCCCCAATTGCGATCCATTGCGCCTACGAAAACGTTTGCGTATTCCGTCTGTACCGAAACATATGCGTCGGTGAAACGATGGGGAGGCGATTTGTCACGGTTTCCCGTGTAGTCCGGATCGTCCTTGAGCCGTCCATCAACGAAAAGGTGGGATGACACTGCAATGGGGCCAAACGTTGCCGCGACCTGGGCTCCACCCAGGGCCGCAGTGAAACCGTTGCCACCTTCGCGTATTGGTGTCCGACGCGCGTGGGTGCCGGACGACATCCCGACGTAACCCCGTGCCCAATACCGTGGACCACTCCCTAATGCACGATATGCGTTCACGATGGTGCTAATGGTTTGCCGGACAGATTGCGAAACGTTTAGCGTGTCTACACCGGTCAGTGCATTGACTACGTCCACCCGCCGGAAGGGTCGAGTGAGGGGTGTGGGATCCTCCATGATGCCTGTGCGGATGAGATGTTCGATTAACGGCGTGGACCATTCTCCGGTGGGTATGTACGTAGACGCTTGGGCCCATGCGAGTGGTGTCTGTGCTGATCCGATGACGAGTGCTGTGATTACCGGTCGAACAAACGAACTGACCTGCGTGCGCAGTCGTTGCGTTTGCATTAACACGGCTGACAGGCTGAGTACGTCAATTGGCCAACACAATCTCGACAACGTCTGTGATTGACTGTTCGTGACAGCGGTATGGTAATCCGGTCATGGACCGTTGTTACAACCATTGGTGACCTGAGGCCCCGTCGGTTGAGAGACGATCTGTTGCAGACGATCACCTTGAGGCACCTGTGACAAAAGATTCTGCCACTTCCCTTCGACTTCCCTCATGTAGTGCTGACGGTCGATCTCGTAGAGTGGATTGCTTTTATCGACCGCAGGCCACTCGGCATTTCGCGCAGGACTGAACAGTCCCGCGATGACGCCCATGCCTCCATCAATCAATGTGTCGGCTGTCGGATTGTTATACGTCACCGCAACACGATACAAACGGTCAGGGTAAACCTTGGTACCCAGATGACGATATAACCGGCCAACCGTCATCCCCACCACCTCGTCGCTGTCATCGTAGATCGGACAACCCTCCCAAATCTGTTCGTCCTCGGTGATATCAGTCAGGGTGATGTTCTCGATCAGCTCGTGCACGTGACTGCCAACGCCCAAAATGCGACCCGCAATGGCGGGACTCCCCTCCCAGGACCAGGTGTTGCGTCCGGGCGGGACGTTGAATGCCTTGTGGCCAGCGGGAAACGCCACGTCGATGTGAAATGGGTACGCTTTGAACAAGGGCCCAAAGCCACCGCGTTTAAAACGCATCCGGAACCGAACACTTACGTCCCGCATATCGGTGTCGGTAGGATTGTGAAACATGGCAGACACGACGAGTCGGTCTGTGCTGGTCAGCGGAAGGCCAACCAACCAGCCAGGTGCTGATTGGGCACCTGTTTCCTTGCTTGCCCCTAGAACACGGCGTGATATCGGCAGAAATAGTTCCCGGTGGTGGGGGTCGTTGATGTTGAGGTGATGGAGAAACTCGTTGGATAACACACGACCATTGCCATCCACGACTTCGTAGCTGAACGCCGTTATGTAGGCGTCGAACGGAATGTCTATTGTGCCGATCGGCGGATAGACACCACCATGAGCCCCGTCTTCATGTTGTCCGCCCGCTGGCAGGTCTACCGGCCCAACGACGATCGTAAATTCATGCTTGTCCAAATCGGTCAGCAGCCGTACGGTGGCCGAGGTTTCCGGTGTCTCGGCGTGTCCATCGTGTGTTTCCTGGAACGCATGGACTTGGGTTGATGATAAAAATAGTACGAGGACTACGATGGAGGCGAATGGGTTGCGCATTCCTGTTCCTGTGATTGGCGGGGAGGATCATACATCTTACCAGGTCAGCTCGAAACGGGCATGTGCGCCGTCGAACCGTGAGTTTGGCCCTCGATAGTTGTCGGCGTCGAGGTCGATCTTAAAGCCTAGCGTGATCCGGCGTCCGGGATCGAATTGCCACCCAATCTCGTACCGTGCTCGCGTTTGGTTGCGCCCGAGGTATTCGAAGCTTGGTACTTGGCCTATACCCACGAATCGTCCCTGTTCGTCTGGCATCAACTCGCTGAGATTCGGGTTGCCGCGCAAGACGTGTCGTAAGTCCCAGTCGATGGCCACAGTTGAAAGAAACCTACTTGATGTGTATCGCGCGGACGCTTGCCCGCTCCACGCGCGGTCCTCCCAGTCTACGTCAGAACCTCCGGTACTCGCGTAGCTGCGTTGTTCGGGCCGAAAGCTGCGCGCTGTCCAAGTCTGAACAACCCACC
>JAZDDC010000494.1:0-2682 GCA_036679565.1 Gemmatimonadota bacterium | reverse complement strand
ATGAGCGAATCGATGCATGTGTGTCTGACGGGTCACCTGTCAATATACTGCTTTGTACGTCCGTCCGGAGCTATATATGGGATGATCGGCCCAGTCCCGGGGTCGCATGAATCTCCGGCGGGTACACCGGGTTAACGGGATAAGACTTCGTTTTCTGCCATAGGTCTGCGTGGGGGACGGCGGCCCGACCGTTCGACACCTGAATCTGACCAGCTGGCCCGGTCTTCTAGCATGCGGACCCGTCGCCTCGTAGGTTCTCATCGATATCAAACCCCCCTTCCACCAACCAGAGATCATAAACCCTCAATGATCCGAGTCGATAAACTCACGAAGACCTTTAAGGTCAGTCGTAAAATGCGCAAGGAGCTGGGCGACCAGGCCAAAAACGGTCACGTCACGGCGGTGGACGCAATCACCTTCGAGTGCCGGCCGGGAAGAGTATTTGGTCTTCTTGGGCCAAACGGCGCAGGGAAGACGACCGCACTGCGGATGATCGCGACGATGCTGCGCCCAACCTCAGGGAGTTTTATGGTTGATGGCGTGGACGGCGTGGCCGAGCCTCGCACCGTACGCGGACGAATTGGCTTCATGACGGGAAACACTGGTCTGTACGACCGCCTGACGGCGACCGAAATGGTAAAGTATTTTGCCGATTTGCACGGCATGGATAACCAGTCGTTTGAGCGGCGACGGAAGGAGTTGTATGATCGTCTCGACATGCACGGGTTTGCGAACCAAAGAATCGCACAACTCAGCACCGGCATGAAGCAAAAGGTTTCTATCGCGCGCACCATCATCCACGATCCCGATGTCGTTGTCTTCGACGAACCCACGTTGGGTCTTGATGTCATGACCTCGCGTCGCATTGTGGAGCTGATACGCACGTGTCGAGACGATGGGAAAACGGTTCTCTTCTCCACACACATCATGGGCGAAGTCCAAACGCTGTGTGATGACATTGCCATCATTCACAAAGGTCGACTCTTTTTTAACGGTACAAAAGAAGCGTTCGAGGGGCAGATGACGAAATCGACGTACGAGGATGAGTTCATCCACCTCGTGGGGGAGGAATAGATGACCCGGGCCGTTACGATATTCCGTAAGGAACTCAAGGATACAATGCGCGACAAGCGGACCATCATCATGTTGGTGGTCGTGCCCATTCTGGTCATTCCTCTTTTGTTAGGGCTGGTAGCCAAGCTGGGTCAGTTTATGAGTGCACGCGCCGAAGCGGAAACATCGACGATAGGTTTTGTTGGGAGCGAATACGGATCCGCGTTGTACGAACAATTTGCGGCGGATACGCTGTTCGAGATTCGCACTGACATTGATGCCGGTCGGATTGAAGAACTTATCCGAGACGATTCGTTGGAAGGGGCGGTGGTTGTTCCACCGGAATTTGCCAGACGCGTGGAGCAAGATCGCCAGGCAACGGTGCAAATTTATTTCCGTTCGTCCAATCAATTGAATGTGACGGAACGGAGAATGCGTGACGCCATTGAGGCGTATGACGAGTCGGTGGTAGGTGGGCGCATTCGCCGACTGGATCTCGATGAGAACTTATTTGACGCAGTCGAGATCGCAGCAAACGACGTGTCGAGTCTGCAGGAAGTCCTTGGCAAGACCGTTGGCGGGTTTCTTCCCTATATGTTCGTGCTGTTGAGCTTTACCGGTGCCATGTATGCCGGCATTGATCTTGGAGCAGGGGAGAAAGAACGTGGGACGTTGGAGACCATCCTTTCATCGCCTGCGAACCGGCTCGATATCGTGCTTGGCAAGTTTGTTGTGATCGGTTTGGTTGGGTTTGGATCAGCGGTTCTTTCAATGCTGGGTCTCTACATTGGCGTGCAGACGATCGGGGAGATTCCGCAGGAGTTCCTGGATGTGGCCTGGAACATTTTGAATTGGAAAGTCGTCACGATGCTCGCCAGCCTCATGATTCCGATGGCTGCATTTTTTGCGGCGTTGATTCTGGCGGGATCAGTGTATTCGAAGTCATACAAAGAAGCGCAAAGCACCTTAACGCCACTCACCTTCATCATCCTCGTTCCGGTGCTCGTGGGGCTGATGCCGGGTATCGAATTAAACGTCCCGACTGCGCTCGTACCGATTCTCAACGTGTCGGACCATCGATCCCTTCCAATTGAGTCTGGTTTACCTTTCGCTCTTCACGGTCGCCGGGCTCAGTATTTGGTTTTGTGTGACGTGGTTTAACAGGGAAGAGGTGTTGTTCAGGACGTAACGGTAACAGGTCCTGGTTGTACAGAGTGTGCTCCCGATCCGGCCGGGTTGATCGGGAGCGTTGAGT
Source organism: Gemmatimonadota bacterium (assembly GCA_036679565.1). Lineage (GTDB taxonomy): Bacteria > Gemmatimonadota > Gemmatimonadetes > Gemmatimonadales > GWC2-71-9 > JAZDDC01. The sequence goes on along the minus strand of JAZDDC010000494.1, from coordinate 374 downwards.
CGAATTGCGGATTGGCCCAAACGGATTTGCATTTGCGACTCAGGGCGGTTCAGTACTGACGCCGTGCCGCAAGAAACATCCCAAGTCCCACCGAGATCCCCGATACCAGCAGCACAAACCCGGCAAATCCAGTTCCGACCAATGGCCCCGCGCGTACCACACCAAACTGACTTTGAACCCACTCACGAGACCAATCGGCCGGTGGGACTCCGGTCAATTCCGTGAATGCCACATTGAAGGGTTGGGAAGTGTTCCAAAGCCTTTGAAACGAAGCATGACCAAATTGGGCCACGAGCGCTGACAACATGAATCTCTCTACTGTTGCTCACTTCCGTCTCCTTGAGAGCTGCCTATCGAGTGCTTCCTGTAAGTCG
>JAZDDC010000493.1:0-2762 GCA_036679565.1 Gemmatimonadota bacterium | reverse complement strand
CTCTGAATTCAAGACGAAACTCCAGTTGGGGCACCCATTTTCCATACACCTCGCCGAAGGCTCCGGCTCTGCGATGGCGGCGGAGGTTCGTGAACTGCAAACGGCGGGTTTTTTGGACGACCGACTGATTGCGGTTCATGTTGTTGGCGTGGATGATTTAGGGGTAAGCTCTTTGCGGGCGGCACGGGCCGCCGTGGTCTGGTGCCCGTCATCCAATGTCTATCTGTACGGGCGAACTGCGCCAACGTCCCTTCTAGCTGGTGGTATCGATGTTTTGATTGGTACAGACGCGTTGCTGAGTGGCCAGGGTACAATACTCCAGGAGCTGCGTGTTGCTCGGCGGATGGGAATGTTATCGGAGGAACGGTTGCAGGATGCAGTAGGTAAAACAGCGGCTGAGCGGCTTGGATTGGACGGCCATGCATTGACTGGGGGCAGCACCGCGAACATCGTGTTTCTCCGTCATCGACTCGAAGATGCTACGCCGGAGGACGTTGGTTTGGTCATCGTCAACGGGTTGCCTCAGTTGGCTGACGTGGAATACGGCGTGCTATTCGAACATTGTGGTGTTCAAGCTGAACTGTTAGACCTCGGTCGCCTGTGCAAATTGGTTGTACGGCCACTTGCCCGCGTGGCCGAAGAGGTGGTGCGGTTGTCGCCAACATGCGGGCGAATATTCGACGAGCATTGAAGAGTTTGGTTTAGGTTTTTGAGGTCGCGCGCTGGATAACCGGTCGCACAAGAATCTTGGCCAACTCGCGCCACCATGCGAGTGTAGCGCCCCGTGTGGGCGCGGCTTGCGCCAAAACCTGCAGCGCCTTCCACGGTGTGTCTCGCTTTGAGATGACCGACGCATGTTTGATCAGCTGTTCGCCATACAATCTAGTACAAGTACGGCGTACATCCTTATCCGTCACCACTGTCTTCAGTTTTGCGAACACCATTGCTTTGCAACGTGCCATGTCGCGTAGCTTCGACGTCGTACGGTCATCGTGTTGCCTGACCCGCACGAGCTTGGCATCAATCGCAACAGCCGGAGCGCTGATTGCCAAACGAAGCCAGAGGTCAAAATCTTCGGCCAGCGGCAGCGTTTCATCGAACATTCCCGTTTTTGCGATGAGGGTTTGACGGATCATAACAGCGCCAATGGTCGGCGCGGCCCGATCCGCCAGGATTTCTCGCAGGATGAATCCGGACGGGAGTTCGGGCAACCAGTCTGGTTCAACACTGATGTCGTGGCCGTTTGAATGCATCAGTTGGTGACGCCCGTAGCTCCAATCCTTGTCTGTGTTGGACAGGAGTTCTTTAACGAGCGTTTCCAAGCTCCTTTTCATCAAAACGTCATCCGAGTCTAGAAACGCCACGAACACGCCGGTGGACATTTTGATTCCCTTGTTGCGCGCCGCAGCTATGTTGCCGCCATGGTCTTGGAGAATCACTTGGATCATCGGATCGGTCAGGGACGCCAGGTACGAACGTGTACCGTCGGTCGATCCGTCATCAACCACGATTGTCTCTACGTTAGGATATGTCTGTTGCCGAATCGACTCGATTGCCTCAGGTAGGAGTTTTGCTCGGTTGAACGTCGGCAAGATCACGCTTACACGAGGTGAGGTGGGCGACACCGGACTCACGCTCAATCCGCGTCGGAAGTGCTGAAGAGCCCCATCTTTGACATCACGGCGCGTGGAACGGTCTTCGGCATCTCCCGCCACCATCTAGACGAGGTTGGGTGGCGGCCAAAAGATCGGACCATTTCCGCCACCGCATGCCGAATCCGGCCGTTAGCAGAGTACAACTGTGCCAGTGAGACCATCGAGTGCCCGATCTGTTGCTCGCAGAGGCGTCTCACTGATGCATCGCCAGAACGCGCCAGCTTTCGATATGTTGCGATCCACGACTTTTGAATTGCGGCGCGATCTCGTGTGTAACTGTCGGGGGATACGCGAACGACGCTCAGCCGTTCGGGAATTGCCAAAGCCTCTCCCTTAGCGGCCAAACGGAACCATAGATCGTAGTCTTCGCAGTAGACCAATTCAGGATCAAAAGGCCCCGTTTCTGTGAGGAGCCGCGTTGCCACCATGACCGTGGGCATGGCAATGATTGCGTCAATGGCGATCAACTCGTGTAGGATGGCTCCGGAATACGGCTGCCATTTTTTTATGGCTTTGTCGCTGAGTTGTTTTCCCTGGCCGTCGATGCGAGTAAAGTGCGTATAGCTCCAAAGCGCCGTTTTTCGTTCAGCCAACAAGCTCGTTTGTCGCTCCAATTTGTTGGGAGCCCAAATATCGTCCGAGTCGAGAAAGGCGATGTATCGTCCACGTGCGTTTACGATACCAACGTTGCGGACCTGTGCTGGCACACCACAGTGATCCATAGTAAACAACTTCACGCGGTCATCATTCAACCCGGATACATATTCTCCGGTTCCGTCCGTGGATCCGTCATCGATGACAAGCGCCTCCCAGTTTGACATTGTTTGATCAAACACAGATGTCAAAGCCGTCTTGAGGTAAGCGACGCGGTTAAAGGTCGGGATGATGACCGTGATCAGTGGAGTGGTTTGGTCTTGCAACAGTGTCTCTATTTGTACGCTGATGTATACGAACGGTCGAAGATCATATGTTCACCAAACACGTGCCTGGACCCTCACATCGTAGTGGTGTGCCCCTGAACCCGCCAGCGACGAAATGCCCGCCAGGGTGGTAGGACAAGGCGGAGCATGGCGACAATGATAAAAGTCAGCACGTACGAGATGCGGG
>JAZDDC010000492.1:0-3642 GCA_036679565.1 Gemmatimonadota bacterium | reverse complement strand
ACCCATCCTCGGCACGAGTCCAGATGTGCACATCTCGCAGGCGTTCGTTTATCGTTTCGCCGGCATCGGTCCAGGAGAGATTTATGGCGGCGACGGAGTATCCCATCTCCCCACCCGCTGACACGACCATGGTCGGCGTCTCGGCCCTGAACTGGAAGTTTTCGAGCGACGTGAATCCTTCGACCTGCTGCCGGACGCGCGGTGTCCCGGTGTAGTCTTCTTCATTAGGTGGCATCATTGCCCCGTCCGCCGCGTACAACGCGAGCACGGCGTCGCCATCGGCCTCGCTCGCGGCTTGGTGGTACGCCTCGACGGCCTCCTGCAAAGACGCCCGGGCAGCATCTAAGTCCACGGTCGCCGGCGCACAGGCAACGAGGAGAAAAACGGAGAGCGCGGAGAGTATTCGTAGCGATTTCATGCGATACCCCTGTTGTGAGCGAGACAATGTGAGGAAGGGTACCTGACACCGCAAGGCGGGACGTCCGGGCCACTCGATCTCCTGTCTGTTCCGTAGGGACAATCGCCTCCATGTATGTAACGATGCGGAGGCGTCGGCCCAGGAGCACCATTGGCTCCGTTAGCGGCGAGTCGCGGTCGTCCCCGCCACCTCCTCTTCCATCAGGATGGGGTGAACAAGGCTCCCTGTGCCCCGATGTTGAACTGTCGCGGTGGCGGTGGATTCACGTGCGTCAGGTCGTAGTTGAAACCGAAGACCACCACTTGATGAGGCGCCCCTGGTGCCAGAGTCAGACCCGATAGAGTCGCACTGCGCGCGGATCCGGTGACCACCATTTCGCCCGAAATCGAACCGTCAAACGGCAACGGATTCACTCGCACGAGAAACGACTTCGCATGTCTCGCGTGCCAACTAATCGTGACGTTTCCCGACTCTTCACTCACACTCGTGATCGTCGGCGGAACCAACGTGTTGGATGCGTTAATCTTGAACATCGCCGATCGGCCACTTTGATCAGAAGCGGTTGCCCCGAAACGGCCGGAGAGAGGGGGAATGAAATTCCAGCAGAGCGCACGTGAGGCAGCGGTTCCGGCGGGACGATATCTGAAACACCTGAAGACCTGATCGCCATTCCAACCGGCCGGACCCGTGACGTCGTAATAGTCCGTGGATCCGCCAAACGCTCGGGGGTCGTACAAAAAGGCCGTGCCGATAACCCCCAAATCACGGTCGCGATAGGTGCCCCCGACGATGTGCCGCAATTCCTTTACTACCCGATGGGCCCGGCTACCACGACGCCGGTGATCGTCGGCGCTGTCAACTAATGTATCCGGGTTTGGCTCGACGAGATCCTGACAGCCGACCACGGAGAGCGCGAGGAGAGGGACGAAGAGAAGGCGTTTCATGATATGACCTTTCCTGCGTGTAAGCCTACCTAACACACAACGACCCAATCAGCGATGTCCCCGCTCGATGCGAACGTTATCCAAGTATCCGGTATCGAAACCGCCCGCGTGTTCTCCCCTGATCTGCAACACGGATAAGTCACGGAGGACCGATCTAATCTCGGCTCGTGTCGCTGGAGGTCCTGAAAAAGGATTGGCGATCCGCCAATTTGCTGATTCGTCGAGGGCAACACGGTAGGTCGTCCACGTCGTAGTCGGTGCGGGTAAAAGGTCAATTGCCAATGTCAGTCCTGCCCCCGCCAAAAGTACGTCGGCAGTCGAAAATACTACACCACCGGCGCTGACCTTTAGGTCGAACTCCAAATGTCCACCGTAGTTCCGACGCTGGTTTCCTATGAACTTCGGTGGGGCTTGGAAGAAGAACGCGAACCCACGCCCTTCGTCGACCGCGAAGATTGCACCGCCGGGATTGCCATCACTGGTTGAATAGTCCGGAATAAGTTGATATGTGCCCGCAATACCGGTGGCCCCGCGAGAGTCGCCGACCATCGTCCAACCGTCCGTGTCTCTTTCGAAGTTGCTTGCTTGATGGCGACCGCCCCGGCCCCGATAAAGATCGGGAGTTTCGCCGGCGGAAATGTCGTTTGATTCCGTTGTCGCGGTTTCGTTGCATCCGACGAATGTGCCGAGAAGCATTGAAGCTGTCAGGAATCGAAGCCGAATTCTTTGCATGTGACCTCCGGAGATGTTTGAGTCGATGGGCTTGCCCCGAACGACTCGAGGAGGCGTTCATGTTGTGCCGTGGCCGTCAAGAAAACGTCAAGCGTCCCTACAGTCACCAACAGTGGCTCTCGGGATGAGCCGCTAAGGGTTGCAACCGGCCGCACACTTTGATCCGTAATGCCCGGTAATCCGGCGGAGGCATCAGGGAGGGCCTTGGAACCCCTTCGACGTACCCGGTCGCACTGCTCGTGGCCGTTCCTGGCGTCCGCCGCAGATTCACCCAACGATTGCTGGACGGAATGCTTCACCAAGGCACAAGTTGGTAGCGTTGCGCAGTGCGGCTTGCAGCAGCTCGTGCGAGATCATCGACCATCGCCGAACCGTGCCATCACTGGATACGGTGATCACGCGGTCATCCTCCAAATTGAAACTGGCGGTCAGGATTCGAGCCGTCGAGTCCTTCGATGTCGCCCGGACAAGCACAGCAGGGTCGCTCGTCCACACCGTTCACCTAAATGATTTACATAAACTACTTATGTAATGGTCAATGGAATATGGGTTTGGGTTCTTTGGGTGAAACCCACGGTTTTGGGGTGACGGTCTGGGGTCCGGAATTGGGCAAGGTTGGGGGTGTTCTGGACTTGTTTTCTTCCCGCCGCCGAGGCGAGCTTATGGGTATGGCAGCGTCTTCGTATTACTCCGCGCAGATGGTGCGGGCGATTCCGGATGACGGTAGGCGTTACGAGACCGTCCATGGGGAGTTGCTCGTGACCCCCGCGCCGATCGCTTGGCATCAAGAGGTTATCAGCCGGCTGGGCATGAGAATTCGCTTATTTCTCGAACGCTATCCTGTCGGGCATCTTTTCGCCTCACCCGCCGACATCTCGTATCCTGTCGGGCATCTTTTCGCCTCACCCGCCGACATCTCGTGGGGGCCGGACATCCTCGTGCAACCCGATCTATTCGTTGTGCAGATGGATCAGGCAAAGAAGATGGAATGGAGCCAAATGAAAGATCTGCTCCTGGCCGTTGAGGTGCTCAGCCCGTCAACGGCCCGATACGATCGATTCACCAAACGCCGACTTTATCAGGACATTGGCATCCCGCTGTATTGGATTGTCGATCTCAACGCGAAATGTGTGGAGATTTGGAAGCCTGATCAGCTATTTCCCGAGGTCGCTGCCGAATCGGTCACTTGGAGTCCCACCGGTGTGTCCGATGAGTTAATCGTTGGTATGGAGGAGTTGTTCCGGCCGCTCTAGGTGTTTGGGCGATGCCGGTGGTCCAATAACACGTCCAACATCTCTGCGCCCTTGCATCCCATCGAGTTACGCATCCGCTTTCAACGCCTGCATTGGCTGGATCTGAAGCGCACGTCTCGTCGGCACGATGCACGCCAGAAGGCACACACAAAGCATTATGGTCAGGTAGCCCAGGAAGAGTCCAGAGTATGCGACGCTCAACGTTGGCCGGTAGGTCCCGTCAAGGAGCGCCCCCATTATGGTCAGCGACATCACCCCACCGGCTACGACTCCCAACACGATCTGCCAGATGGAC
>JAZDDC010000491.1:0-4864 GCA_036679565.1 Gemmatimonadota bacterium | reverse complement strand
AACCACATATCACCGGCCTGATCCGGCAACCAAGAGTGTTGTTGGACCTCGCCGAGATCACGGATTACGGGCGCCCAGTTTTCACATTTCTCTGTTGTAAAAAGTGCTAAACGAACGTCATGTTCCCTCTCCATCTTTCGCTCGCGTTTGCTGATCGTCTTCCAGCGCGATCCTTTCCGCGCGGCCTCGTACTCATCAAACGTCTTCGGTAACGTAATGATCTGTCGAAAACCGTTGTGTGTGGAACTCGCACGCCAACCACGCTTGCGGAGACCATCGATGAGGGGACCAAGTGCCGGATCCTTGGCCGCAATAGGAGCGAGCCGCAGACCCATGCCGCGGTGATTCTCGGTGAGGTGATTGGCTAGGCACTCGACGGCCGCCGGGATGGCCGGTTGACTGATGGGTAATCCGCGAAAGGGCACGTACAGACCGGCGAGGGATCGGAATCTGGCCTTAGCCTTGGTCTGGTGTGCGAACGGAACGGCCGCGACCGCATGGCCGTCCCGATCATGCACAATGAAATAGTTGAAGGGTTTTTCCCAGCCCTCTTCGGCACGCAGATGTTTCCCCCAAGGCTCAACCCAATTGCACGCGAGAAATTGGAACTCCGGTGTCATGGCCGTGCGTATTTGATCCCACTCCGATGGACTGGGCGGTGATTCGCTCACGGTGGCAACGACCGCAGCTTTTGTCTGAGGTGGCTTTGTTATAGTGGAAGACATGATTTGTCCGAGAGTGACCTATGCAACTGCATTGAAATACGCAGCGATTGGCCATGCAAAGCAAGAACGGGGCCTAGCTGTCTAAATAATCTCAAAGGCCTCGGTGTTTATCCAGCCAACCTTACCGTCTTCGAGCACGATCTCCGCCCAGTCACCGGATAGTTGATCCACACGGATCTTTGTCCCAGTGTGAATGGTGAATACCTGCAGCGAACGGTCGTCGCTTGGCGCGCTCTGCACTAACACTTCGTCCGACAGTATGACGGCCTCTTGCGGTTGTCCGACCGAAAGCCATCGTGCCGCCAAATTGATCCCAAAGACAACCAAGAGCGACACCGCTATCTGAGCGATGCGTCGCCCCAGGACTACGAGGCCTCCTTTGCCAAGCAAGTTGATGGTCAAACCCATAATTGTTGTGACATACAACACGCCCACCGTCCAATGTAGCAACGTGGGGGAGAACAGATGGACCCACCATCTCCAGGCGCGTACCATCCAAAATGTTGGCAAGGGGATGATGTCATCTGTCGTTAACGACCGGGCCAACTCCAAATTGGCACGCACGTCAGCATGCCCGCGATCTAAACGGAGTGCGCGTTCGTAATAGAGAATAGAATATCCAATGTCCCCGAGTTTGAAGTACGTGTTGCCGAGGTTGTAGTAGAGCGGCGCATTGCGATAACCGTCATCAACGACCTGGAGATACCGGTCCAGTGCGCCGGTAAAGTCACCAGACAAATACAGTTGATTGCCTTCTTCAAAAAAACTCCGCTGACCCGCGGTCCCGTCGGTAGTCAAGCAAACAGCGGTCGCACACAAAATTATACCAATCCGAGCATACCGCGTTTGCATGTTCAGGAAGATAACTCGTGCTCGAGATTCGACATCGTCGTGGTGGCACGAGTCAAAAACGTGTTCATGGCCGTTTTGTCCGTGGCCGCCGGCGAGAAACGTTGGCGGTCGCACACATCGACACATGCAAAAAACTCTGAGATGGTCTCCTCGGAGACCGAGCGGATGCGCATAGTCCCGATGGTGTCTTCGCGAACCACACCGGCTTCTGCAATGTTGAGCTTGTCACTCAGAAATCCCAAAAGTGCCTTTCCGGTTTCGGCATAAAACTGCTGTTGCGACTCCGGATCCATCAGTGTGCGTGCTTTGGCCAGTTTCTTTTTAGCTTGCTTGCTGGCACGACGACGTCGTGCGTAGGCAACATCACCTTCTAGTTTGTCTCGGTGGCGGCGTGTAGCCCATGCACCACCAAGCACGGCCAACGGTGCCACGAGTACGGTCCAAAACGCCACACTAAACGGTGATTGTTGAATTGGTCTAAAGGTGCCAGATGATGTTTGAATGAATCGAATGTCTTCGCGCAATGTTCGTACGGAGCTTCGCCCACGGCCCACGGCGGCGGTACCGGTAACAGGATCACCCGTCACATCAATCGAGATCGGGTCGGTCGATGACCGTCGATACGACTCTGATGACGGATCGAAATAGCTTAGTGTCACTGACGGTATGACGCGCGCACCCGGGCCTCTGGGGACTAGGAGGTAATCGTACGTCTTGGTCCCGGTAACCGCGTTCTCGCCGCGGTTGAGTTGATCGTTGGATTCAGGGGGATAAACGTCAAAATCTGTTGGGAAGTCGATGATCGGATCCGGGATGGTTCTTAGGTTTCCCGTCCCGCTAAGTGTCACCCGCAGGGTAATAGGTTCGTCCGTTTCGACTTCGGTCCGATCTACCGACGTTGTGACCTGTACGCTGCCCACGTGACCGGAAAAATCAGAGGGTTTGTTCGCGTCGGGCAACGGGAGCACTTCGATTTCAATCGGCTCCGACGCGGCAACGCGCGAAACCATGCGACCAAACAGCGAACCGCCCCCAAAAAAGTCATCGAATAAGTCGCGCGATCGTCTCTGGACCCGGACCTGGGCTTCGATCGACATGGGATCGATTGTTTTTGTCCCCGAACCTGTTGGGTACACCGCCATCTTTCGTAATGTCGCTACCGTATACCGTTGGCCGTTGAGTATCTCGGCCGAAGTCTGGGGAGAGTTTGCGAGCGGGTATTCCTCCACCCAAAACCCGGCGGTGGTTGCGGGCTGGGTAACGCTGTAGGAGCTGATCTGGACACGTGTGTAGATCTTGAACTCCACGATAATCGGTTCGCCCTGATACACTCGCCGCTTGTCTACAAGGGCTTGGAGAAAAAGGTCCGCGGGTTCGATGCCGGTGCCCGACTGTTGCCCATCGGGTATAGGCCGCCCGCTGGATGGATTTGTTGTGCCTGTTGCCGAAACCGTCACGGTGAAGGGATCGGTTCTGTACGTCGTCCCGGCGATGCTCACAGGTATGGCGGGTATCTGGTATGATCCCTCCCGTGTGGCTTGGAAACGATATTGCAGCGTCGTCATGACCGACGTTTGTCCGTTCGCTATTTGGATTTGTTGGGACGACCCGCTGCCAAGAAAAATTGCGAAGGCATCCATGTTAGGGAGTTGAGGGTCAGCATCCCGTCGCGATCCGTTCCCATTGATCTCGATATTCAACGTGAATGTTTGGTTTATGCCAACCTCGGACCGATCCACGTACGCTCGCACATTGGCACCCTGTGCCTGAGCCGTCGATAGTGGTACGGATCCAGCTAGACCAAATAAAAGGACGATCGGACCTACCATCGCTTCTTTGGCCTCGATGCTCGTGCGGTTGTCGGCGGTGGGCGACGTACCTCATTCGGTTTTTCGTCGATTGCATCGAGTAGACGCTCCGCTTCTTCTCTACTCATGGGTGGTGGTTCGCCCTCCTGTTGCTGTTGTTCACCTTCGTTCTCTTCGGTTTGTTGGGGTTGATCCCCTTGTTGCGGCTCCTCGTCCTGTTCCGGTTCTTGCTGATCTTGTTGCTGGTCCTGATCCTGCTCTTGCTGGTCCTGATTTTGTTGTTCTTGTTGGTCATCCTCCGATTGGTCTTGTTGATCCTGTTGCTCCATCTGTTGCAATACCCACTCGAGGTTGTGCTTTGCGTCCGGATCGGTGGGGTCGGCCTTCAACGCTTGGCGATACGCCTCAATGCTCTCTTGCAGCATCTGTTGCCGATAAAAGGCATTGCCCAAGTTGTACCATGCCTTTGCCTGCAAAGATGGATCTTCCGTTGTGATGGCCTGCTGGTACGCATCGAGTGCCTCTTGAAATTCCGCAGACTCGTAAAGCGCGTTTCCTTCGTTGAAACGGATCAGCGGTGACGTTGGGCTTTCTCGCAACGCGTCGAGATAGTGCTCTCGTGCCTCGGCGAACCGGCCTTCGTTGAATAGCCTGTTGCCCTCGCGTACGGGGCCGCGGCCCCGTTGAGCGACGATGTCCAACGGCGCAGACAAGGCAAACGGTATGAGCCACTCGACGGTAAAGGCTAACAGTGCAAGACCAAGAAAGAGCTGGTATTGTTCTTCGAACTGAGTAAATCTTTGCGCGTCCAGTTGCCGGTCCTCACCGCCGGCGATTTCATCCGCCAGCTCATCAAGTTCGCTCTCACCTGCAGACGCCGCGAAATATCGTCCTCCGGTTTCCCGCGCGATATCTCGCAAAGTTTGTTCGTCCAGTCGCGACAACACAATACTTCCGCTCGAGTCACGAATGAACCCACGCTCGACGCCGTTGGCATCGATGTCAGGAATGGGAACGCCGTCCGGCGAACCAATGCCCACCGTATGGATGGTTACGCCGGCTTCTGCGGCACGCTCGAGTCCGGTCTCGATATCACCCTCGTGGTCTTCGCCGTCTGTTATGAGGATAAGGATTCGGTATTGTGGTTCACCCGCTTCGAAAGCATCAACGGATCGGATCAGCGCCTCTCCGAGATTGGTACCCTGAACTGGAATGAGGTCTGGTCCCATAGCCTGGAGAAACATTCGGGCAGCAGCATAGTCAACCGTCAAAGGACTCTGGACGAATGCTTCACCCGCGAATGCCACTAGACCTACTCGGTCGCCCTCGAGCCGGTCGAACAAAGAAGCGATTTCGAACTTTGCCTTTTCAAGTCTGCTTGGCACAATGTCCCTGGCCAGCATGGAAGCCGATACGTCGAGCGCAATCATGACATCCTTGCCCTCGCGGCGAACGGTTTCGATACGGGTGCCGAATTGC
>JAZDDC010000490.1:0-16051 GCA_036679565.1 Gemmatimonadota bacterium | reverse complement strand
CGATCCACCGCCGCCAGGACCTTATTGATCAAGACGTCAAAGGCGGCGTTTTGAAACGAAGCGGCAAGATCTGGTACGATGCCTTCAACTGATTCGCGGGCTTGTATCGCATACAACACGGCCGTTTTTAGACCGCTGAAGGAAAAGTCGAATCCATTGCCGAGCAGGGGGCGGGGGAAATCAAATGTGTCAGTCCCCTTGCTCGCCATGCGTTCGATCTCCGGTCCGCCAGGGTAACCAAGACCAAGCATCTTGGCCACCTTATCGAACGCCTCGCCCGCTGCATCGTCACGGGTTTTGCCCAGCAAGTGGTAACGTCCCCATTCCGGCACATCAAGCAGGATAGTGTGCCCGCCGGATACCACGAGACCCACAAAGGGTGGGTGCAATTGCGTATCGTGCAGCAGCGGAGCGAATAGATGGCCTTCGAGGTGGTGGACACCCACCAGGGTTTTGCCGGTGCTTGCCGCGAGACCCTTGGCGTAACAAACTCCCACGAGCAAGGCACCGATCAGACCGGGTCCGGCCGTCACCGCGATGGCGTCGATATCAGACATGCTAAGCTCGGCATCCCGGAGGGCTTGTTGTACTACCGGTCCAATTTTTTGTAAATGCGCGCGGCTTGCCAATTCAGGTACGACACCGCCGAACACACGATGCACGTCCTGAGAATAGATGACTAAGCTGGATATTTTGGGCGCGCCGCTGTTGGCGACTAGGACCGCCGCCGATGTTTCGTCGCACGATGTCTCGATCCCAAGGACGGTGTTAGGCATCGCCACGTCGGCGAACGATCACCGAATCAGGTGTGGACCATCCGGAGATGCCCAGGGGCACACGCACCGCGAGTCTCACGGTGAGTGTATCCGCCGTTCCACTGGGACGCGCCGTCACCGCGATGCTGTCGGCCGTGAGTCGTGCTACGCGATCCGCCGGACCTTCAACCGTTACGAGGACCGTCGTCGCGTCAGTCTCCCACGTTCCCGCGCGTCCCGCTACTGTCACGGGGACGTTGGAAAGCACACGTGTCGCAATTTGGGTGATCGTGGCCACGATGGATACGTCACGTACACTTGGCTCCACCACCCGCAATCCTGCCGTGTCCAACGGGACCGATTGCGTGAATGACTCGCGCGCGCCAATAAGTGTGTCAGATACGGTGGGGATGAAGGCGATGTCTCGCACGAGACTGCGCGGCCCGGATATCAGGATGCTGTCCGGTTCTGACGCGAGCCCGCCAACGAGTTCAAACCCGTTGTCCGGTATGACTGTGACACGCAGCTGGACCGGAACCCAACGTTGCGCCACCGTGTCCATGAATATTTCGATTTGTCTCGGCCGAATATCTTGTACAGTCACACTGACGTCAGTTGTATGATTGATATCTTGTATCGACAGATCCAGTGTGTGGCTTGCGGCGCGGGTTTCCGGAACGAGTTTATTAATTACGGGTCGCGAAGCGTAAAGCTTGAACATGTCGCGTGCCGTTCCTGTGACAAGCGCTTGTACCTCCGGTGCTCGTTGTGTCAGGACACGCCCCGGTGGTGTTTCGATGTTTAATGTGATGGGAACAAGTTGCGTGGTTGGTTCTCGGGCGGCCACGGCCGCCCACAGCACTCCAGAAAGCGCGAACGCCGTGAGTTTTATGGGCCAGTTTTTTACAATGGCTTCGCGAAAGTCAAACGTCATTCGCCTTCCGTTTGCTCTTGCAACAACCTGCGCAACCGCTCGATGTGGGCCGGTTTGTCCCATTCGTCCGGCCCAATGTGCCAATGAACGATCTCACCGTGCCTGTTGATTACGAATGTCTCCGGAAGACCGGTAGTTTGATAAACCATCTCAACGCGTTGGGTCCGATCTTGTAAGACAGTGAAGTCAAGTGCCAACTCATTCACGAAAGACATCACGTCTTCGGCGGACACAACATCCACGCTGACTGCCAGCACCTTGAGACCCTCGGGGCGTAGTAGGTCAGCAAGACGTTGGATTGACGGCATTTCTATGCGACACGGTGCACACCACGTGGCCCAGAGATTGAGTAGTACGACCTCGCCTTTGTAATCGGCCAACCTTACCGTGTCGCCCGTTGCCAAGTCCACCGCGGTGAAGTCAGGTGCGCGCGTACCGACTTCTACTCTACCGACGTCTTCGCTTACGAACACACCGACGGTCAGCGCCCCTGCCAACAGGGTAACGATGACGCCTACTGCGATCCATTGATTGCGTCCCGAACCACTCATGTGAGAATTCCTTTAGTACCGTTAGTACAGTGCGTATGCGCTCGCGATAGTTGTGATGTCGCTGCTACGAATCGCCCTTCGTTGTTTCATTCAACAACCGACGCAATCTGTTGATGTGTGCCGGCTTGTCCCACTCGTCTGCCCCAATGTGCCAATGAACGATCTCACCATGCCTGTTGATGACAAATGTCTCCGGCAAGCCCGTGGTTTGGTACGTGTTTGTGATGCGTTGTTTCCGGTCTTGCAGGATCGTGAAGTCCAATTGCAACTCTTCGGCAAAGGCTTTGACACGTTCCGGACCGATCACATCTACGCTAACGGCTAAAACTTTCAATCCTTCGGGTCGCAGTTTATTTGCCAAACGTTGGATGGAAGGCATCTCCACACGACACGGGGCACAGTTCGTGGCCCACACATTTAACAATACCACTTCGCCTTTATAGTCGGCCAGCGCTATGGTGTCGCCGGTTGCCAGGTCTATGGCGCTGAAGTCGGGGGCTTTGGCACCCACCTGAACACGGAGGATGTCTTCGCTCAGAAAAACGCCGACGGTCAACGCACCGGCTAAGAGGGTGACGATGACACCTACGGCGATCCACTGATTGCGTGTCGAACCGTTCATACCAAACTCCCTTCCGTACAACGTGCCCGCAGGTCTTTGACCATCTGAGCGGGCGATTCCGCGCCAAAAATTGCAGAGCCAGCGACAAACGTGTCGGCACCCGCGGTGAAAGCATCTGCAATGATTCCGATGGTGATGCCACCGTCAACCTCTAACGACGCTCCGCTGTTTCGCTGATCTAACAGGGCCCGTGCACGTCGAATCTTGTCGGTGGACGCAGGAATATACGATTGGCCACCGAATCCTGGATTCACGCTCATGATCAACAAAAGATCCAAATCGTCCACGACCTCCTCAATTGACGAGAGTGGTGTTGAGGGATTTATGGCCAGCCCGGCTTTCATCCCGTGCTCCCGTATAGTTGAGAGGTGTCGTTGAACGTGTGTCGTTGCCTCAGGGTGAAAGGTGAAGACATTCGCTCCCACCTTGGCAAACGGTTCGATGTACCGTTCTGGTTCCATCACCATGAGGTGAACATCGAGTGGCACGTTTGTAACGCTTGTGAGTGCGGAGATCATGTTGGCCCCGAACGTGATGTTTGGGACGAAATGCCCATCCATAACATCGACGTGAATCCAGTCCGCACCCGCATTGACCACTTGTCCAATCCGGTCCGATAAATGGGTGATGTCGGCGCTCAAAACGCTGGGCGCGATGACGACTGATCGGCTGCTCATGGTGTTCGCGCTATCACAACGTTGATGGGTGTTCCGGCGGCAATGAGTGTTCCTGCCGGGGGCTCCTGACGGAAGATAAACCCCTCTGGTTGGGCGTTGGAGAATTCTCGCCACGACCTGCCCATGGTCAAACCTAGTCGCGACAACTCCTCTCGTGCCTCGTCGAGCGTCAATCCCGCCATGTCCGGCACCGAAATCGTTGGAGCCCCGCGGCTCACAATGAGTACTACGCCCGACCCCGGTGCCAATGTTGTACCGGCGGCCGGTCGCGAACCGACGGCGACTCCCCGGGGCAACGCCGTTTGGATCGAGTCACGGCGACGGACGGAAAGTCCCGATCTTGTGATCAAGATGGTCGCCAGATCCGAATCGTAACGGCTCACATCCGGAACGGGGATCTGCTGGGGTCCGCGACTAACGGCCAGCCGGACGATGGTTCCGGAGGGTACTCTCACGCCCTCGGGTGGATCTTGCCATGCCACGTGACCCGGCGAATACGCCGGATGGGTTTCCCGCCTCGGATCGCCGGCTACGAGGTTCGCCGCCTCGAGTGCTGCCCGAGCCTCCTCAATTGGTAAATCGATAACACGCGGGACTGATTCCGCCGCGGAGAAAAACGGTGCCGGGAAGAAAAAGACAGCCGCCACCAAGTATCCGGTAAACAACGATCCAACGAACGTTCCCCCAAAGAGCCATCGTCCATCGATTCCTGACCCGCCTCGGATTCGCTTGGTGCGTCGAGTCCTGACACTTGTTCTCATCGGCTTTGGGCGATTCTTGGCTTTCATTGTTGGGCTTGAGCCCTCATGAGGAGTCGCCTCTTCTACCGCGCGAGGTGCGAGGGCGAACCAAGAACGAGGATTCAACCAACGTGCGAGCTTCCCCCACGTAGATCCTCCGCTCGTGCGTCGTCGAACCTTCAAATTGTCCTCCTCATGCGCGCGCCGTAGCCTCCGTCAGTCCCCTGGTCAGGTGGAAAAATAGACAGGTCTTCCCGTGTTCGCTCGAATTCCGAATGAGATTCCAAGAACCGATCCACTTGTCGCTCGTTCTCTTCGGATTCCAACGAACACGTCAGGTAGATGAGAAGACCCCCTGGCTTGACCGCGTGTGCGGTGGCGTCGAGTATCCCGCGCTGCATTTCAACTGCCTTTCGAATCCTTTCGGGCGTGAGTGACCATCGGGCATCCGGATGGCGGGCCATAGACCCTGTTCCGCTGCATGGGGCGTCCACGACCACCACATCAAAGTGGTGTTCCCGAAACGGAAAATGTATCGCGTCCGCGATCACGACGTGCAACGTTGGCGCGACACGCTCCTTGTTCTCAATCAGGGTCTTTGTCCTTCGGGGCGACACCTCTGTTGCTATCACCGTTCGTCCCGCCGCCATGGTGACCGCTTTGCCACCGGGCGCGGCGCACGCATCCCAAATGTTTACGTTTGCGGGGATCGCGGCAAATTCCAACAACGCCCGTTGTGATGGATCTTGGACGATGAACGCACCTTCCTCATACCCGGGTAGGCCCCGGACGTCCCCGGCGTCAATGACAATACCGTGTTGTGTTGGCGACGCCGTGAACTTTACGTCGGCGGCGCGAAAGGCGCGGACCAACATGCCTTCGTCCCATCGTGCCGATTGAACGATGAGTGACGGTCTTTGATTGAAGAAGTCGAGTAAACGTTCCGTACGCGCCGGCCCGAAGGCGTTTTGCCATCGGTTCACCAGCCAGTCAGGATGTGAATGCCGTTCGGCGATGGGGCATTGCGTGAGATTGATTGCGGGGCCCGAGCGGTCCAAATTCCGAAGCACGGCGTTGACCAAGCCAGCCGTCTTTTTCCCGCCCACATCGCGGGCCAGGTCCACCGCGGAAGAAACGGCCGCGTATGATGGAACCTTTGTCAAATAAATTAGTTGGAACACACCAATGCGAATAATGTCGTGTATGCGGTCGGCCAGTTTCGTGTCGGGGCGTGTTAACCGATGTTGGATCTCTTTGTCGATCACACGTCGGTGGCGCAGGACACCAGCCGCAATCTCATGCGCGAGACCGCTATCCCGAGGTGACAGGTCCCGCATTGCAACCGACAACGTCGCATCGAATGGTTGACCCTGTCTTGTACGCTTGAGAATTTCGAGTGCAGCAGAGCGTGGCTCTGCCCGCTTTGTCTTCACGTCTGATCCAACATGCCCTTTGTTGGACTGGAGGGCTTGGCGACCTCCTTGCGTGGCATTGGGCCGGACATGAATGCCAAGCGGCCTGCTTCAACAGCCAGTTTCATTGCGCCTGCCATGGCCACCGGATTGCTGGCTGCGGCTATGGCCGTGTTCATCAGGATGCCATCCACACCCTGCTCCATCGTGACACAAGCGTCGGACGCGGTGCCGACCCCTGCATCGACAATGATTGGTAAGCTCAGCCGATGTTTGATCGTTCTGATATTGTACGGATTCAAAAGTCCCAGTCCGCTGCCGATAGGTGATGCAAGGGGCATCACGGCGGCACATCCTGCGTCCTCGAGTCGCAACGCGGTGACGACATCGTCGTTTGTATAGGCCATTACCTGAAAGCCTTCGGTGACGAGTACCTTCGTTGCTTCGACCAAGCCCACGACGTCAGGCATGAGGGTCTTTTGGTCGCCGATGACCTCGAGTTTTACGAATTCGTTGAAGCCAGCCTCTCGCGCCAGGCGTGCATACCTCACTGCTTCGTCGGCATTGTAACACCCAGCGGTGTTCGCGAGGAGAAAGAACTTGTCGGGACTGAGATGGTGGAGGATGTTTTCATCTTGCGACCGATCCAGGTTGACCCTCCGCACCGCAACGGTCACGATCTGTGCGCCGCTGGCCTCAATGGCCTGCACCATCGTGGGATTGTCCGCATACTTTCCGGTACCAACCATCAGCCGCGATTGGAAACTGCGCCCACCGATTTCCAACGCATTTGTCAAAACCTCGTTACCCTCCACCCACAAAGTGTACAAGCTCCACGTTGTCTCCTTCGTCCAATCTTGTTTCGACAAGATCGGGGCGCCGAACAATTACACCGTTGTGCTCCACGACGACCATGCGCGAATCTAATTGGAGTTCGCGCAGCAACACATCAAGCGACTGACCGGCCTGAGACGACCGTGCTTGGCCGTTCACCGTAACATTTATTTGTAGTTTGTGTGATTCCACGGTATGTCTGCTCAATTGGATCCGACCCGAAAGATATCACACATCGCCCTAACCACGGACACGGGATCGACGGCGTCCCAAATGGCGGAAATCGCGGCGACCCCGTAGGCGCCGGCATCTAGACAGGAGGGAATCCGCTCAACAGTAACCCCCCCAATGGCCACTACCCTGCCGCGATTGACTGCGCTGATAGCCTCGATCCCGAGGGAGTCACGGTCCGGATGGGATGGTGTTGACCACACGGGGCCAAGAAAAACGTAGTCTGCCCCGTCCTCGATTGCGCTCGCCGCCGCTGCGCTGGAATGTGTCGAGCATCCGATGGTGAGATGAGGACCAAATTCACTTTTTACACGCGCCGGCGGGAGACCTTCCTCCGGCAAATGGACCGTTTGGACGCCGGTCGCAACCGCTATGTCCACCCTGTCGTTGATCACGATCGATGTTTTATTACCGATCGGCTGTAACAGATTGGCTATGTTCTGCAATCTGATACCGGAAATGGAACGCCCGCGCAGATGCAACGCGATGGGCTCGTGCATCAAAGAGGTCGATATAGTAATGAATTCGCTATTTGCTATGATCCGATCGTTCGTGACGACGTGAACGTGGGGAAGCTGACTCATCGGAACGTGATTTCGGAGTCCTTTGGAAAACCTCTCAACCAACTCGCCGCAGGCATCCGCTTACGACCGGCGGGTTGAAGATCCATGAATTGAATCGCGTCATGTTTGGCCGCTACCGCGAAGCCGTCCTCCCGACGAATGACTGTGCCTGGCGCGCGGCCGTTGTTTGAGTCGATGAGCCGTGGCCCGAAGAATTTTACCGGAACATCGTCGAGAAGAGCCCAGGCACCTGGCGCCGGATCCATTGCCCGAACGAGTCGTGATATCCGCGTGCCCGACTCATGCCAGTTTATCTTGGCTGTTTCGCGTGTGATCTTTGGGGCCATCGTCGCGCGGGAATGATCCTGTTCCGTTGGCTCGGCGTTTCCCGAACCGACCAGCGTCAAAGCTTGGATCAATGCCAGTGCACCGACCTCGGCCAACCGGACGGTGAGTTCCCCGAACGTCTCGTCCGGTGCGATTGGTGTCGGTACTCTAAGCATGACCGGGCCCGAATCCATTCCTTTTTCCATCTGCATGATGGACACACCGGTCTCGTCCGTGCCGGTGAGGATGGCATGTTGGATTGGCGCGGCACCGCGCAACTCGGGAAGCAACGAAGCATGTACGTTGATCATTCCCAACGTAGGGATTGCCAACAACTCGGGCCGGAGAATATGCCCGTATGCCACTACGACCCCTAAGTCGAGATCCAATCCCTCGATCGTTTTGACAAACGAGTCGTCTCGCGGGCTTGTGGGTTGATGTACCGCGATCCCCTCGCGCTCCGCGGCGATTTTGACGGGTGGTGGCACCGTGCGAGACCGCGACCTGCCATGGGGTTTGTCCGGTTGCGTTACGACGGCCACGATCGGAAATCCTTCGCCGAGGAGTGCCCGCAGCGATGGGACGGCAAACTCGGGTGTTCCAAAAAATGCGATGCGCACTATCCGGTTGCGCGCTTGTGCGATGCGAGGTCCTGGATGTAGCTGGTCTCCCCCTTCCGCGCCTTTTTCCACTTCTTCAATAGCATCCGTCTACGCAAAGGGCCGATGTGATCCAGGAACAGGATGCCATCCAGATGATCGATTTCGTGTTGGACGGCACGGGCGGCTAAATCGGTTAACTCGAACTGTTGCCGATCGTTTTGGAGTGTCGTGGTCTCTACGACAATACGCTGAGCGCGATCTACGTCGCCGTATATGTCGGGAACTGAGAGGCAACCTTCCTCAGCCCTGACGTCTCCCTCGCGTTTCACGATCGTCGGATTGATGAGTACGATCTTTGTGTCTGCAGCATCAACGACCGCGACGCGTTTGGCGACCCCGACCTGGTTGGCGGCAAGCCCAATACCTTCAGCCGCGTACATCGTTTCGTGAAGGTCCTTGACGAGTTTCTCGATTTCACTCGATATCTCCACCTCGTCGCTTCGCTGACGAAGCACCGGCGATCCCAGCAGATGCAACTTGAGCAATGTCACTTGCTGCTCTTTGATTCCTTTTCGCCACGAACCTCCGCCACACGTTCGCGCGCAACGCGCAATCGAGCGTCGTCGCTCTTAATGGTGAGTTCGGTGTCCGTCAGATGCACGATCTTACCCACGATTCCTCCTGCCGTGACGATCTCATCACCTTTGCGGAGTTGTGAGAGTCGTTCTCGGTGCTTTTTTTCTTGCTGCATTTTAGGGCGAATCATCAAGAAGTAGATGATGGCCACGAACCCGAGCATCTGTAAGATGAAAACGGAGAATCCGGGGCCCGTGCGGCCACCGTCTTGAAAAAAGAACAAAAGTCCTGGTGTCACGTAGAGCCTCTTTGGTATTGGTCCAGCCAGTCCTGATGCCACCGGTCAAACGACCCGTCCAGGATGTGGTCTCGTGCGTCTTCGGCCAGCTTGATCAAGAATCGAACGTTGTGCAGTGACATCAATCGAAGTCCCAACATTTCTTCGGCTGCGAAGAGGTGACGAAGGTATCCCCGGCTGTACGTCGTGCAAGTCTCACAGTCACAACTCGGATCCAGCGGTGCGGTGTCGGTTCTGTGCACGGCCTTGCGAATGTTGATCCGGCCATCCCTTGTGAACCCGGTGCCATGCCGACCGTTCCGGGTGGGCACGACACAGTCAAATGCATCCACCCCACGAGCAATTGCCCGCAGTATGTCTTCGGGAAAACCGACACCCATAAGATAACGGGGGACGTCCGTCGGCAGTGAGGTGTCCGATTCCTCCAACACGCGGAGCATATCGACCTTGCTCTCGCCCACCGCGAGCCCGCCGATGGCGACACCGGACCAATCTCCGAGATCCAGGATCTGGCGAGCGGATTCGGCCCGCAGATCGGAGTACACACCGCCCTGAACGATGGGCCACAGCGTTTGACGGCCCGGATGTTCAGCGCTAACAGCGTGGTGTCGGTCGCGGCATCGAACGAGCCATCGTGTAGTGCGCTTCAGTGCGTCGGAGACGGCCGGACGATCCGCCGATCCGGGGATGACATGGTCAAACGCCATTGCCACGTCGGGGCCTAGCGCCCATTGAATATCGACCGTGCTTTCCGGGGTGAGTTGGCGTGTACTTCCATCCACCGGTGAGCGAAACGTGACCCCCGTTTCTTCCATCGTCGTGAATGCATTGAGCGAGAAGACTTGAAATCCACCCGAATCGGTGAGCAACGGGCCTGGCCAGGCCATGAACTTGTGCAATCCACCGAGTGTTTTGATGACTTCCTCACCGGGACGAACATGCAGATGATATGTGTTGCCCAACACGACTTGCGCCCCACACGCGCGCAGGTCAAATGGCGACAACCCGCGAACCGATCCACGGGTCCCAACCGGCATGAACACAGGTGTATTCACGACACCGTGGGGCAGCGCTAGATTTCCGGCTCGTGCTGATCCAACTACCCGTTCAAGTTTGAACTTGAACCCACTCACAGCAGTACCATGGCATCGCCGTAGCTGAAGAGACGGTAACGTTGTGCGACGGCCTCACGGTATGCTGTCATTACGTGCTCGTAACCCCCGAACGCGCAGACGAGCATGAGCAGTGTTGACCGTGGCAGATGGAAGTTGGTAAACAGACAGTCAACCACTTGAAACTTGTACGGTGGGTAGACGAACAGATCGGTCCACCCCGATGTCTCTACAAGCGGTCCTTGTTGTGCCACCGTCTCCAAGATGCGTGTCACCGTTGTTCCGACTGCCCATACTCGCCCGCCGGCGATACGTGTGGCACTGACGGCCTTGGCAGTTTCGGCGGGTAACGAAAACCATTCACTATGCATGTGATGTTCGGATATGGTGCTCGTCTGCACCGGTTTGAACGTTCCGGGGCCCACGTGTAAAACGGTCTCCACAATTGAAGCGCCCTGGTCACGAATTCGATGCAACGTGTCTTTGGTAAAATGAAGTCCAGCGGTTGGTGCTGCGATACTTCCATCGGTCTGTCCGAAGATCGTTTGATAGCGATGGACGTCGGCGTCATCCGGCGGTCGTTGAATGTAGGGTGGGAGCGGTACGTCCCCGAATTCGTGCATGAGTTCTGGCCATCCCAAGTCTCCGCTCAACGAGACACGGCGTAACCCGCCGCCGAGTACTTCTTCCACCGTAAGTACCGCCCGTCTGCCGAAGGAAATCGTGCGACCCGTTTTGAGTTTCCCGCCCGGGTGGACCATCGCGCGCCAAGACCCGTCGGTTTCGGGTTGTACGAGCAGGACTTCAGCCGCCCGGCCGTTTTCCCGGAGTCCTTTGAGACGAGCCTTGATGACCTTGCTGGTGTTGATCACGACGAGATCACCCGCCTCCACAAGATCTGGTAACTCCGTAAACTTTTTGTGTGCTATGTCTGCGCCGCGCAGCACGAGAAGTTTACTCCCATCTCTATCCGGTGCGGGATACTGAGCAATCAGATGTTCGGGGCATTCGTAGTCAAAGTCGTCTACCGAGTACTGCATAAAAACCCCATCAAGATCTCTGTGTACTCCATCTTACTCCGTGAACTCTGTGGCCGAGTTTGGCGGTGCGTATCCCCTGAGATGGAGCCGGTGTTGCGCTGAGATCGGATCGTCAAGCCACAGAGTTCACAGAGGAAGATAGAGTACACAGGGGAATACAGATGGTCGTGTAGGTTTGATACGAATTGAAAACTACAAGATGGTAGCTTATGAGCCGTCGAAGATGTTTCCCTGGACCGTGGTCGGTGGTTTGAGACCGAAGTGTCGGTACGCGGCCAATGTTGCGATCCGTCCGCGTGGTGTCCGGTTCAGAAACCCATGTTGAATAAGGAAGGGTTCGTAAACTTCCTCAAGGGTACCGGGATCTTCCCCCACGGCGACGGCTATCGCGTTCAAACCTACTGGCTGCCCGCCGAATTTGTCGATGATGGTCCGCAATACGCGCCGGTCCATCTCGTCTAAACCGAACTCATCGACGTTTAGCCGCGCCAATGCATCTCGCGCCACTTTCTTGGTAATGATGCCGTCGGCGCGTACCTGTGCAAAGTCGCGAACGCGTCTCAGAAGTCGGTTGGCCACACGCGGTGTTCCGCGGCTCCGTTTGGCAATTTCCGCCGCTCCGTCGTCTTCCACTGGCACGTCAAGGATGCGTGCGGAACGTACCACTATCTGATGGAGTTCGGCCGCAGGGTAATAGTTCAGACGCTCAACCAACCCGAATCGTGCACGCATGGGTGGGGTGAGCATGCCATATCGTGTCGAGGCCCCAACCAATGTGAATGGTTCCAGCTTGAGTGGGACAGTTTGCGCTTTCGGGCCGTCTGAGATCCGCACGTCCACGCGGAAATCTTCCATCGCAGGATACAGGAACTCTTCGAGGGCTGGCCGGAGTCTGTGTATCTCGTCGATGAACAACAGGTCGTTTTTCTTGAGACCTGTCAGCAATCCAACGAGGTCACCTGCTTTTTCAATGACCGGTCCACTTGTCGTGCGAATGTTGACACCCATCTCACGACCCACGAGCATTGCCAGCGTTGTCTTGCCCAAACCGGGTGGTCCGACAAACAACGTGTGATCAAGGGGCTCGCCTCGTTGTTTGGCTGCGTCAATGGCGATTTGGAGGCTTTCCTTAACATGTTCTTGCCCCACAAACTCCTCAAGCCGAGAAGGTCTGAGTGTTATTTCGGTTGTGCTCTCGTCCGGAAGAATGTCAGGTGTCGTTATCTCGGCTCGACTCAAAGTTTGCCTGCTTTGGCCAGCCATCGTACCGGACGTGTGTCACGTTCGATGATGTGATGTGTACGACACGTGACGCACCGATCGCCCTCGCGGTTACTCGTGGGTAACACGAGCTTCCGGTTTGTGACTTCGCATATTGTACAGTTCCATTCAGCGGTGTTCATGTACCAGTCGTCATCTGTTGCAGGGCTTCTCGCAGCAGTGTCCCCGTTTCTACCGTGGCGTTCGATGCAAGGATCTTCCGCACCGCGGTGTCGGCCTGCTGCTGGTTGTAACCGAGGTTGACCAGTGCCGTGATGGCTTGTTCGCCAACCGGTCCGGCTCCGCCGGCATCCTCGTCCGTTATCTCAAGGTCGCGAATGCGGTCCCGAAGTTCCAGTACCATCCGTTCGGCCTTTTTCTTGCCAACACCAGGTACCGTGCATAGCGCGGCAAGGTCTTCTTGTTGCAGCGCCCGAATGACACGTTCACTGCCCAAAGTTGAGATAAGTGCTAGGGCCAGGCGTGGGCCGACGCCGCTAGCTTGCAGGAGCCGTTGAAAAACGAGTCGTTCGTTGTTTTCTAAGAATCCAAAAAGCGACCAAGCGTCCTCTCGTACGACAAGAACCGTGTGAAGTTGGGCTTCTTGGCCGACAGCAGGCAACCGTTCCAATACACCTACCGGGACCGCCAATTCGTATCCGATACCGCCCGCTGTCAGCACGGAGACGAGGTCGCCGGATTTTGCGAGTATAACTCCGCGCACCATTGCCAACATGGTTGATCCTTAGTTCTTGGTAAGCAAGTAAGTCAGTGCGATGGCGATGCCGTCGGCCGCGTCATTTGGCTCGGGTGCAGTACGCAATCGCAACAGTTGTTGCACCATATACGCGACCTGTGTTTTGTCGGCGGCACCGGTTCCCACTATGGTTTTCTTTACCGTTGCTGGCGCGAATTCGGCAACGTCTAAGCCGGCCTGGGCCGCCGCAACGAGAATTGCACCCCGTGCATGGCCGAGTGAGATGGTGGTCCTGACATTTTTACCATAAAAAAGGCTTTCTATGGCAAGTGTCGTTGGCGCGAGGCGTTCGATTACTTGCGTAAGGCCCTCGTGTATCTGACGAAGGCGAATCCAGAGGGCGTGTCGTGGGTTTGTTCGGATGACGCCGCATTCGATCAAGCGGCTCGGGTTTCCGTTTGCGTGATCGAGTACGCCGTAACCGGTGACAGCTGTGCCGGGGTCGACACCTAAGACACGCTGAGTCACTCGTGCGCCGCCAACGTCTCCGTGTCGATGTCGAAATTGCTGAATACTTTGGAGACGTCGTCGTTGTCTTCCAGTGCGTCCATCAACTTGAGAAGTTTCTCGGCGTCGTTTCCCGCCACCTGGATTGTATTGGTTGGGACCATTGCTATCTCAGCTTCATCCGGCGTAAGGTCCGCCTGACGCAACGCTGCACTTACTTCGTGTAGCTTGGTGTCCTCCGTGGTGATAACGTACTGTCCTCCATCGACGGACATATCTTCAGCTCCTGCCTCCAAGGCAGCTTCCAGTGCGGTCTCCTCATCGTACTTTTCGGCATTCAGATAGATCTGCCCGTGTCGTTGGAACATCCACGCAACCGAGTTGGGTGCTCCTAAGTTGCCACCATGACGCGAGAAGATGAATCGGATTTCTGCCACCGATCGATTTAAATTGTCCGAGGTGACAGCGACGATAATTGCCGCGCCGCCAGGCCCGTATCCCTCGTAAACCGCTTCTTCGTAGCTGACGCCCTCAAGTTCGCCCGTTCCCTTCTTAATGGCGCGTTCCATATTGTCCGCGGGCATGTTCTCGGCCCGCGCCGCATCAACCGCGATTCGCAGCCTCGCGTTCCCATCGGGATCTCCCCCCCCCGTTCGAGCTGCGACGGTGATTTCTCGAATCAGTTTTGTGAACTTGACCCCGCGTTTGGCGTCCGTAATCGCCTTTTTCCGCTTGATCGAGGACCACTTGGAGTGTCCGGACATTTTTTCGTGCTCGTCGATGTTTTGAGGCTGTACGCGATAGGAATATAGAGGATTTAGGATCTCCGTGGCGCCGCGGCCTAGATGAAATCTGTGGGATTTTGACCGCAACACAGCACCTGTCGGACCGCCCTACCGCCCTACCGCCCTACCGCCCTACCGCTTGCCGCCCGACCGCTTGCTGCTTGCCGCTTGCCGCCGAACCGTCAGTGTCCCGTCCGGCGTGCCCTCGGGTTGAAAGACGGCAAGCGTGCTTCCGTCGTCGAGCGATCCGCGGACGAAATAAAAGAGGGCGAAGTCTCCTCCCGCCGGGATATCCACGATCAGTTCCACGTTGATCCCATCGAACCACCCTAAGATGCTTCGGTTTATGGGCCCGCCGACCCAGTTGCCGGTCACGAATGCACCCAACGGGTCGCGAGGGTCGTTAGGAACCCATTGTCTACCCACGTACAGTTCCAGTTCTATGTTGACACTCGTACCTGACACGACACCCGAGAGTTGGTAGGTCCCTTCGCGGGGGTCGTCAATGTCTCCAATAATGCGTAGGCCGTTTGTCTGCGAAACCAAGCTCCCAAATAAGCCGAACCCCCCGGAAATTCGATTGATATAACCGCGACCGGAGAGCGGGAAGTTGGCTGAGCGAAAGTTGTCGAACAGATTTTGATCCATGAATGCGGTAGTCACGGTATAGTCGAGGCCGGCGATGAACAGGTCGGGGGCAAATCCGCCGCCGAAATCCGCGTCGATTTCAAAGAAGTTCACGAGATCCCCCGGTAATGTCACTTCGGTGGAATCGACAAAAAACCACGCGCTTGATTCGCCAATGTCGCTGGCCGAGTCAGTGTCAACTCGGCGATTCTGAAAGAGTTCGACATGCAAGGCGCGACCGTGCGTGGATTCGACACGCGCCCGCAACGTGTCCGTGTCTCGGTTAAACGTCAGTGTCGTCATGGGACTTGTCGCCGAGCCAAGTTCGGTTTCCAGAATAGTTCTATTGACGCCTGGAATCTCGGTTCGTGCGCTGACGATTGAATCCAATGCTTCCACACGCAGCTCGAGTGTATCACCCGCCCGCATCGTCGGGCAGTTTAGCGGTCCCCAATACACACCTGCCATGCGGCTTTCTCCTACCGGTGGCGATTGTGTAAATGTTACGGCACTTCCGCATGGGTCGGATGGAAAATTGATATTGGATACCAATACGCGTGCGTCCTGTATGGGAGCTTGCAGCGGGTGACGGCCTCCGGGGATGACGTCGGCGGTACCCTGGCTCAGGATGCGACCGGTGAGCGTTTGCTCTACAATGATCCACTGTTGGGATAAGTCCGGACGCATTACAGCTTGGACCACGACGATCGGCTCGCTAGGCGGAATATTGATTTCACCCAGCTCACAACTTGCCGTGATGGTGAGGACCGCCGTGAGGGACTGTATCGCGCGCCGCATCAGAACTGAAACTCCACGCCAAAGCTTGGGAGCAACGGAAGTTGCGACACCGCTTGACGTGTTGAGGGGCTACTTGTGAAATCAAAGATGTAAAAGAACACGT
>JAZDDC010000049.1:0-4046 GCA_036679565.1 Gemmatimonadota bacterium | reverse complement strand
CCTACAAAACCGACATCGGGTTCAATGTCGATGGCGTTTTCCTCGCGTCTTTGGATCTTGGTCGCCAGGGTATCGTCGAAGAACCCGGTCTGTTGTTTTACGACGAGCTACTGAGTCGGTTGCGCGCACTTCCCGGCGTCGAATCTGCGGCCATTGCGATGTCCGTACCGGTCGACCCAGCCGGCGCCCGAGTTACCGTGTCACCGGAAGCGTATGAGGCACGGGACGGCGAAGATATGGAACTCAATTTTAATGTTGTTTCAGACCAGTACTTCGCGACGTTAGAAGTACCGATCGTCCGCGGACGCGGTTTTACGCCAGCTGATGACGCGGACGCCATGCAGGTCATTGTCGTCAATCAAACCTTCGCGGAAAAGTTCTGGCCTGGCGTTGACCCCATTGGAAAGCGTGTCGAGGGCGGAGTTCAGACTTTTGAGGTGGTGGGCGTCGCGTTGGACGGTCGTTACCGCGCCGTGCGAGAGGACCCAATGCCGTACATGTATTTCCCGGCGGCTCAGGCGTACCAGCCAGTGATCAACGTCGCCGTGAGGGCCAGTGAACCGCTAGCGGTTGGTCCACTTCTTCGCGCCGAAGTACGTGTCCTGGAGCCAACCATGCCGGTGTACGGCGTCCGTCTTTTGCGAGAGCATTTTGGCGTGGCCTTGGAACAGGAACGTAGCACTGCCACGATGATCGGTGTCCTGGGGGCGCTTGCTCTCGCGCTGGCGGCCGTCGGCGTGTACGGCGTTGTCACGTACGCGGTTTCGCAACGTACACGCGAGTTTGGCATTCGCACCGCGCTTGGCGCACGGGCGGGGGATGTCATTGGGCTGGTACTGGGTCGTGGGGCCCGGTTGGCCGTGGCGGGCATCGTATTGGGGACCGGCGTGGCATTCGGTTTGAGTTCCGTTGTCGCGCGATTCATTTCTGGGATCAGCCCAACGGATCCCCTGACCATCGTTGGTGTTGTGGCGGTGCTGGCCATCGTGGTTCTCGTAGCGAGTTATGTTCCCGCCTTGCGAGCCACACGTGTCGATCCGATCAAGGTTCTCCGTTACGACTGAATGATCGCCTGTCTGTAAGCACTGCTGGCGGGTTCCTGCCGAGCGAGTAGATTCGGATCGTTACGCAACGTGAGTGCTCCGTGTCTCCGCTAGCGAGGATCTCCGTGTCCGACCGCAATTCTCCCGAAGACCCACCTGCCGAAGACTCATCCGTGGATGACGCGGCCGATTTCGACATCCGGAAAGATTTCCAGCGCTTCAATCAACGTGATGATGTGTTCCGTCGTTCATGGTGGGATCCCACCATTCGGAGTGACAAGTCAAAGCTGTTCTATGAAACATATCGTGAGCCTCTAAGAACTTGGCGCAATGCGGATGGCTTTACGCAAAAAGACTATGCGCTCAGAAATTCCGCGTGGCACGTGAGTGACATATTTACGGAACTCAAGGAAGATGAGGATCGACGGGAAGGATTTACTGATGAATTCACGTTGTATCGAGACGTTGCGAAAGAGCGTTTGGATGTTGGTTCGCCAACGGTCGCCGCCGAAGAGTTAAAACGAGTGGCAAAAGCATTTGGGGCCGACCTCGTTGGCATCACCGCGTTTGACGAACGATGGATGTATGTAAACAAGTTCAGCGACATGAGTCTCAAGGAAAAACCACAAGAAGTTCCAGAGGGGATGACGAGTGTGATCGTCACTGCTCAGTCCATGGACTACGATTTAGTCCGAACGGTGCCTTCGGCGCTGAGTGGCGCGGCTACGGGTCATGGATACTCGCGTGATGCAATGGTCGTCCTTGCAACCGCTCAGTACATCAGAAATCTTGGCTACAAGGCCGTGGCAAGTATGAACGACACGTCATTGGCCATTCCGCTCGCCATCAAAGCGGGACTCGGCGAGTACGGTCGGCTTGGCTTGCTCATCACAAAGGAGTTTGGCCCTCGTGTTCGGCTGGGCAAGGTTTATACGAACATGCCATTGGCCTTCGATCAACCAATTCGTTTTGGCGTGAATGAGTTTTGTCAGGTGTGCCGTCGTTGTTCCGATAGCTGCCCCGTGAAAGCAATACCCAGCGGCGAACCATCGACCGATGTTTACAATCAATCCAACATTCGCGGTGTCAGTAAGTGGTCTGTCGATGGGGAAAAGTGTTTTAGCTACTGGGTGGCGCAGAATAGCGACTGTTCCATCTGTATACGCGTATGCCCGTACAACAAAGATTACACGAAATGGCGTTACCGTGTCGGTCGTTGGCTTGCTAGTACGTGGTTGAGACGAGTTATGCTATGGCTCGATATAAAATGGGGATACGGAAAACGGCTGGCGCCGAAACAGTGGTGGGCAAAGCGCGCGTGATGCGTCGTGTGTGTCCGGATATTGTCAGATTCGTGTGTGCGTATGTTCTGGTTATTTCAGCCGTAAGACCGGAAGGCGTACACGCACAGGAAAGAATCCTGACCGTTAACGGTACCGTTACGAACGAAACATCCGGCCGAGGTGTATCGGCCGTTTCGGTCCTCTATGATGGTGCGGTCATTGCGGTGACTGATGATGATGGGCGATACGCATTTCGCCTTCCGATATCTGATGTGCGCATCGACATTGCGTTTCAACGCATTGGTTTTCGCCGGCATGTGGAAGTGCGAGACGTGCCCGATGGTGGTGGGGTTGTGACGGTTGATGTTTCGCTGGTGCCGATCCCAACGGTGTTAGAAGAGATAACCGTTGACGGGCGTCAGATTACCGTTCGCAATCCAGGTTTGGTTGGGTTCTATCAGCGGCGTGAGTTGGGATATGGCCGCTACCTCACCGAAGAGGAGATCGATCGAGCAAAAGGGTTCGATATGTCCAACCTCTTCCGGCGACTGCGCTTTCCGAGTAGTTGTACGGGTTTCACGCCACTTGTCGTCTACCTTGACGGAATACGAGTGACGGATATGCCGAATGGCGACGGGGGAACGACGTCGGCTCTCGAGCGTATCAACCGCATCCTTGCGCCTGGGCAATTGGGTGGCATAGAACTCTACGCTGACGAACGTAGGACTCAACTACCGCCGGAGTTCATCCCACCGGGTCCCTATTGTTCCGTTGCGATGTTTTGGACACGCAATCCCAAAGGGCCATCGGGTGCCACTCTTACCGCGCACTTCGGGTCGGTCGTTGGGCGCGGGTCCGACGCGCGATTTGCGATGGGAGCCGGTTTTGGGTTCCCACTGCGGGCAGGGTCAACACTGAAATTCAATATCAGTGCGCAGGTACCGCTTGAACGGGCCGTGGACGCCTGGAGAGTGTTCATGCAGGCGACTGGGCACCCCCTCGGCCACGATTCTCCTTGGTACCTCGGTCTGGGAGTTGTCATCGTCAAACCCCAAAACACCATTGGTGGGTCCGCGCCATCTTTGCTTGACGCAGGCCCAATGGTCGTAACCGGTTTGCGATTGCGACGGGCGGTCGTCAATCCATTTGCTGAACTCCGTCTTCTGTATCCAACGTCCCCGGACCGATTGTCCGGGATGATGGTAGTAGGTCTTGGCTTCGACATAGGCGGTGGTTCGTGAAATCGCGCGGTTTGTTCGGCACTGGCATGCGTGTGGTGGCGTTTGGATACGTCTGGACCTTTTCACTCGGCGGACCGCATGACGTGGATGCCCAGGAAAGAGTCGTAACTGTCAACGGCGTGGTGACTGACGCGACGTCCGGCCGGGCCGTATCGGCCGTGTCGGTTCTTTATGACGGTGCCGTCGTTACGGTGACGGACGATGACGGGCGATATGAATTTCGTCTGCCGATATCCGATGTACGCTTCGACCTCGCGTTTCAACGTATTGGCTTTCGGCGCTACGTCGAAGCGATAGACGTACCTGAGGGCATTTCGGTTCTGACTGTTGATGCGTCGCTTGTGCCGATCCCGACGGTGCTGGAGGAGATAACGGTTGATGGGCGTCAGATTACCATTCGCAACCCAGGTTTAATTGGATTCTATGAGCGGCGCGAGCTGGGGTACGGGCGCTTCCTCACCGAAAGCGAGATCGGTCGA
>JAZDDC010000489.1:0-14966 GCA_036679565.1 Gemmatimonadota bacterium | reverse complement strand
CGGGAGGGACACGTTGGTCGGCAAAACACACCCGTGGTCCGAACGGCGTAGAAAAACCGACCTTCCATGAGCGGATCTTTAGACAAAACCGCCTGCCATGCTACTTCGGCGTCCAAATCGATGAGATTAAAGTTGGGATCCATGGCGGTGAACTGAGCGGTGGTCCGCATGTTGGTCTTGTTTTTCATGATGGCCATATAGTACGTGCTCGAGTTTCACGGCCATATCGAATTCTTGCGGTCTAATTGTTGCCAATGGAGGCACAATTCTATCCCCTCTCAGGTCGTAAGCTGCCGGTTTGTTCGCAACCGGCGCAAGGACTGGGGTGCCAGGGGTGCCCAAGTCATTGGTTATATTGGGATTCCGCCGTCAACGAGGTATGAGAAACGTGTTTGAAAATCGGTTCCGCCCGCTCCAAACTGCCGCTGCCGGCAGCATGTTCGCAATGATCGTTGCATCGTGCGCGGGGCAACCTGCCCCGGATAATTTCGCGGCACCGGCCGGTCGCCCACAGGGTGGCGTGTCGGTGCTCGAGCTCCTCGATACCGGGGGACGTCAACTCACAGTCGGAAGTGTGGAAATGGGCACGTTGTCCGATGCAGATTACCGGTCCGCCGATGAGAGTTTTTTGGAGGCATGGTCGTTACAAGCTGCAGCCGGCACACGTGTGACGGTTGATTTGATAGCGACTGATTTTGATCCCTACGTGTACGTTATTGGGCCCGGTTTGGGTGAAACATTGCGAGACGATGATTCAGGCAACGGATGCGAAGCGCGGTTGACGTTCACAGTGCTTGAGCCCGGTCCTTACCGTGTGATCGCGAGTACGTTAGGGGCTGATCGCATGGGCTCGTATAGGCTGTCCGTTTCGGAGGGCGTACCTGCTGCGCCCACTCACAACTGCGGTGACTTCGATCCGGAATTCTTGAGTTCCCTGCCCACGGATGGCCGCCGGTTGGATCTTGGGTCCGTTGCCAACGGTCGCCTCTCCGCAGGGGGTGTCACAATGGATGGCAACAAACCGGTTGAGGCATGGCTGCTGCGCGGGCGCGCCGGCGAATCGGTGATGGTTCGTTTGGAGTCGGACGCGTTTGACGCAAAGATGTACATCGGTGGTCCCGGTCTTGACGAAATTTTATCAGACGATGATGGTGGCGGCGATCTCAACTCGCAGTTGACCGTCCACTTTGCCGAAGATGGCGACTATATCGTCGTGGCGAGCGCATTGAGTGAAGGATCGTCCGGCGCGTATACGATTCGTGTTGAAGAACCCATGGACCTGAACACCATATCCACCGACGGTCGGTTTGCCGTGTTTGGCGATGCAGTTGGCGGGTTCCTTTCGGAAGAGGATCCGATTGTCATCGATGGCCGCCGCGGTCAAGCGTGGGAGTTAGAAGGCAATGTCGGGCAATCGGTCACCGTCGAGTTGACGTCGGATGATTTCGACTCATACCTTTACATAGTTGGTCCAGGGTTGAATGAACCCCTCTCGGACGACGATAGCGCAGGCGAACTCAACTCGCGGATCTCGTTTTCCTTCCCGGAAACCGGAATCTACCGCATCATCGTGAGTGCTTTGACATCGAGTTCGACGGGTGCGTTTGAACTGCGTGTGAGACGTGGCATGTGACGCACCGTTCTCTCGATCTGCTTGACCGATTCGAAGACATCGTCGCCAGCGTTCCCATCGATAGGGACGTTGGCGACGTTTTGGGTTATAGCCGTGCCGGAAGTCCCGTTCGAGGGTTTCGTATCGGCACCGGCCGCCTGGCGATCAGTTTGCTTGCCGGTTGTCATGCGGATGAACCGGTGGGCCCACGTTTGCTTCGTCATTTTGTGAGTTACCTACAATCGTGCGACCGCACTGACCCGATAGTTGAATCTTGCGACTGGTGGATCGTTCCGCACATCAATCCTGACGGAGAACAACGCAACGCCGTTTGGCAAGATCCTGATGCGGCCTCTTACGATTTGATCCGATACCTCACCAGTGTGGTCCGTGAATTACCGGGCGACGACATCGAGTTCGGCTTCCCACGCGATGACGATGACGTGGATGCGCGACCGGAAAACAAAGCCGTACATTCCTGGTGGCGATCGGGTGCCAACCCATTTGCCCTGCACTGTTCGTTACATGGGATGGGTTTCGCGGCCGGCCCCTGGTTCTTGATCGACCGTGCGTGGCGGGCTCGTGTCGATGCTCTCAATAAAGCCTGTGTAGAACGCGTGGATCAATTGGGATATACGTTGCACGATGTCGAACGGCTCGGCGAAAAAGGCTTTGCTCGTTTGGGACGAGGTTTTTGTACGCGACCTGATTCACGCTATATGATCGAACATTTCAAGAAACTTGGCGACCCAGCCACTGCACGCCTGTTCCGGCCGAGTTCGATGGAGACGATTGGGAACTTTGGGGGAGAACCGCTGACATTGGTGTCTGAAATGCCGCTGTTTATCACCCCCGGTGTCGGCGAAACGCTTGGACCACCGGATCCAATAGGGGAGCAGTGGAAAGCCAGGATAGCCCGGTGGAGATTGGATGTGCAAGACGGTGCGCACGCTGGTGTGATCGCCGAAGCAAAGACGACGGGATTACATCCCATGAATGTTCGCGACCAGATGGACCTGCAATGGACCTTCGTACAGGCGGGCGTAGAATCGGTGGTGCGGGAGTGAAAATTCAATTTGGCTGGGAACGTATTTTAAGAGACCAGTGTCCTTCTTAAGGCTCCCAATCGCGCCATTCGGGGCGTTTGTCGCGTAGCGTAATCGCGAAGCTCTGAACCCACTCATCCACCAACTTATCCGCCGCTTCGTCACTATCGGGCCGTAGGTAGTGGCGAATATAGTGGCGAAAAGTGAGTCGCAAACCTGCCTCAATCTCTGGGCACAAGAAGTCATTGTAGGACATGACCCCTTCGGGGTCACTTTCCTTCCAGTCTCCCCAAATGCTTTCGAGCGCCTCGCGCAGGTCCCCACCGGGTTCGGATATGCTCATGACGATCTATGAAACATGCGGGCTGAGTATGGTCGCGGAATGCGCCCGGGGCAATACGTCAGAATGCTTCCGGGCTGTGAGGCGTTGGCTCTGAATCTATCGGGATCCGAATCTGGGAGAACTTTCAGAGATTGTCAGGCGTGGCAGGGGCGCAACACTGACCAAAAGACGACGTGCCGTTCGAGAGAGCAAACTGCGTGAGCGTGAGGCACTGCTATCAGTGCCGCGTCCCTTCAACCAGTCGAAGACCTCATTGACGTCGGCGTCCGAAAGCGTCCGTGCCGTAACCGTGACTCGGTAATAAAACGTGCCGTCCCCCTCGGGAGCGAGCTGTTCAATCACAAAAGTGCGGGCCAAGTAATCTGCCAACGCGCGATCGGTCATCAACTCTGTCGTGTTTTGTGTTTCTTCGGCGATATAGATCTCACGTACCGGGTCGTGGAGTATCACGAACTCCCAACCATGTGTGACAACGGAACGATCAAACCAGTTTGCGCGCGATTCACGAACATCAACATGGTACTCGAT
This sequence comes from Gemmatimonadota bacterium, assembly GCA_036679565.1. GTDB lineage: Bacteria > Gemmatimonadota > Gemmatimonadetes > Gemmatimonadales > GWC2-71-9 > JAZDDC01. The sequence goes on along the minus strand of JAZDDC010000489.1, from coordinate 11,437 downwards.
GTACAAAGGAAAACCAGAATGCATTGCACGCAGGAACCGCCGATCGGATAACAAATCGCGGAGGTTAACGACCAGCGCGGGCACAACTCGATTCTCGTCGTTCAGTTTCACATCCAAGGTTGGACGATCCTGAACGAACAGTACGGACGTTGCCATGAGGATGGCGGCCGCACGTGATCTCCCGATCAACGGTCCCAACGGCTCACTATGGCAATGCGTTCACGTTTGGTGAATTGTCATATTTCAAAAACGATTGTTTAGCCGCAGCATGATACGTATCGATCCGTCTTCGGACACTGCCTTGGCGCCGTAGATACCGAGGCCGCCGAATGTAAGACCAGCGCCGACATCTGCCTTCAAGGCTCCCGGTCCGTCGTCATCGATCCACGCGGTACCGGCGTTAGCAAAGAACACAAAGGAAGGGCCGTCAAACCAAAACCAATCATCCCAATCAAAGACGTCGTCGTCAACGCGTTTCATCTCACGCCGGCGTCGTCGGTCCCTGTCATCGACCCACGGCGAACTAAACGAAAGATCGCCCCTGTACTCGGCCTGAACGAGAAAAAGACGATCGCAGAGCGCCGGGTTGCCCGGCAAGAAAACTTGCTCGTTGCATGCGAATCGGCGAAACGCGTATCCGGGCATCGGTTCGATCCCCCCTAACGAGAGTCGTCGTTGCACGGGCAGTGGATTGTCGCCGACCGTTCCCGCGCCGAATGCGCGTAGCGCGAACAGTCCTCGCCCACCGACACGTTCGTACCGACGAATGTCGATGACTGCCCGGTCGTAGGTGTAGTTAGACGCCGGTATCGGGCCGCGGATACTCGCGGGCAGCGCCACGGCGGACACACTGTCCGAGCTACCACGTTCCCACTCGGCCGCCAGATACCAACCCGATCCCCAGTGGCGCTCATCGTATAGCACTCGTCCGGAGAACGTGGTGAATGTTCCCTCATCCGCTGGGGGGTTCACACGCCAACGTTGGTCGTTGCGAAATGGCGTCCACGGATCTCGGGCCGCGACCGATTCATCTTCGTTCCGCGCGATTTCAGCAGTCAGTGTGAGTGCGCGATTGGGTTTGACTTCGAGGTAACCTGCCACACCGCGCCGCAGGAAGTAGTCGCGGTAGTCACGGTGCCAAAGGAGTGAGGCGAGGCCGATTTCCTCATCTCCTAACTTCCACGCTTCCATCGGTGCAACAACGTCGAATGCTCTTATACCCAGCCTAACATCGGCAGATCGACCGAAATCGAGTTCGGCACGTGCGTCGTAACCAAGGTCTTGTCGGTTTTCATCCAAGTCGCCGGCGGTGCGTAGGATGCCAAGCCCTTCCAGCGTGAGCCACCCGAGTTCGCCCACGGGAAAACGTACTCTCGGACCGATGTGCAATGGCAGACCTTCAACACGATTGTAGGTGTTGGCCCCCACATCGATCGTGAAGTCACCTTGGCGGTGACGGTCCGATCGGATTTGTGTGGTGCGACGCCAACGTTCCGGATCATCTTGCAATCGTACCCGTCTGCCGACACGTGTAACCTGGATGGAAGACCTGTATGCTCGTGTATTGCCTCGCACGGTTGCGTCGTTGAGTCCAAATATCTCGCCACCGAAAACGGTGATGTCGCCCCGTACCACGGCGTCGTCGTGGAGGATGATATCGGCGTTGAGCGCGATAACGTCGCCCTCGACAACTCCGCCAATGATCAGTGGACCATTCAACACTCCAACATCACTCTCGATCCGTCGATTGCGGGAAATGGTCGCCTCGCCAAAAAAACGTATCGTGCGGCTGGCGTTGAAAATGGAAACGGCTCTACGGGCGGGTCGGGAAGACGCATCCAGACCCAGATCCACGAAAACGACAACCGTATCCTGTGCCACGGCGGGTAGGGTCAAAGTTCCCAGTGCGACGGCCAAGACGCAGACGGCCCGCCTCATGGGACCACCACACAGCCTGGTCGAACGACGGAGCCCAATACCGGCGCCAAACTCAGCACCGTTAGTAAAAGCCCGATTGTGATGGTGACCGCGGTTGAACTGACGAGCGACCACAAAAGCGCGCGTGTCATAAGCCCTCCCAGACTTGACCCACACCCTCCAAGGCACTCCCCGTGCCGCAACCGTGTACGGCCTTAACATGTTGGTGTTAAACGGCTTATCGAGCGGTGAAGTAATCGCCGCCCGGCCGATTTCGTGTCTTTTAGACACGTTTTCGTGTCGGATCGATACGCAGACGTCGCATCCGCCGGTAGAGGTTGGCACGATCGGTCTTCAAGATGCGCGCGGCGTCAGTCACATTTCCGCCGGCGCGTTGCATCGCGTTTTGAATCAGCGAAGTCTCGAGGTTTGCAAGGGCATCCGTCAATCCAGCGTGCGACACCCCTGCGAGATGGGTGCTCGGGTGTGTCGCGCCTAACACGGCTTCGAGGTCGGCCACATCGACCGGGCTTGTTCCTCGTAGAATGGTCAAACGTTCGATGACGTTTGCCAACTCGCGCACGTTTCCGGGCCAAGGGTGGTTCGACAGTTTGGTCATGGCACCACCCGTGAAGTCGAGTGGCGGATCGCCGCTACGAGCGGCGAACTCCGCGGCGAAATGGGTCACCAGCATCGCGACATCGTCGGGCCGTTCACGGAGCGGCGGGACTGCAATTGGGAAGACGTTCAGCCGATAGAATAAATCTTCCCGGAACGTACCACGACGGCACGCGGTGGTGAGATCTTTGTTGGTGGCTGCGATCACTCTGACGTCTACGGAAATTGTTCGCTCGCCACCGACCCGTTCGATCAATCCTGTTTCAAGCACGCGTAACAACTTTGCCTGTGCGTCTAAACTCAGGTCGCCTATTTCATCGAGGAATATGGTGCCGCTGTCGGCGAGTTCAAACCGACCTTGGCGGCGTGTGGTCGCGCCGGTAAATGCCCCACGTTCGTGTCCAAACAGTTCACTCTCGACAAGTTCTCGTGGAATGGCCGCGCAATTCAAACTCACCAGGGGGTTTTCCGCACGATCGCTTTGTTCGTGAACACCTCGTGCGATCAATTCCTTGCCTGTACCTGATTCGCCGGTGATCAAGACACGTGTGGGCGTCCTTGCGACACGTGTAATGAGTTGACGTATGTGTTGAATCTCGACGCTGCCGCCCACGATATCGGAGTCTCCGTGTAAGACCGCACGTAACGCACGGTTTTCCGCGCGGGTGCGGTTGACCTCGTATGCCGCTGCGACAGTGACCAACACGCCTTCGGGTGTGAGCGGTTTTTCTAAGAATTGAAACGCGTCAAGCTTGGTCGCCTTCACGGCGTCATTGAGGGACGCCTTGCCACTCATCATTATCACCACGAGGTGCCGGGCCTGTTGTTTGATTGTCTTCAAGACTTCGAGACCATCTGGTCCGCCCGGCATGATGAGATCGACCAGCGCGACGTGCGGATCAAAACTATCGATCACGCTTGATGTTTCAGCCGCCACCGTGGTCTCGGCGACTTCATATCCTTCGCTCTCGAGCAACGCGCGCAACATTCTGCGGACGTTCGCCTCGTCGTCAATGATGAGCACACGAGCAGTCACGGTTTATTGAGCGGCAGCTGCATGGTGAATGTCGCGCCGTCTTGGCTTGAAGCCACGGTGACGGTACCGTCATGTGCCTCGACGACTTGTTTCACAATCGCCAATCCAAGACCGGTGCCCCGTGGTTTTGTCGTCATGTATGGTTCGAATATTTGGTCCTGTTGGTTTTCGGCAACGCCATCACCAAAATCGGTGACCTGAAGTTCGATAATCCCCGAGTGCGCGACCTCGCTGGCCGACACCGCGATTCCTCGTTGATCGGTTGCTTCGATGGCATTGCGCACAAGATTCTGCAGGGCACGCCGCAACGGTTCGTAGTGGCCGGTCAACGTGAGTCCGATGGTTGTGGAACGCTGGATGGGTACGTTGGGAGGTACGGTTGAGGTCAGGACGCTGTCGATTAGTTCGCATACGTCGATGGTGGCCCTGGGACCTTCCGGGAGCCGCCCGAATTCGGCAAACTCGCGCGCCATGTCATCCAGACGCTCGGTTTCGTCTTTCAATACTAAGAATGCATCATTCCCGTCCGCGACCACTCCGTCTCGCTCCAGTTGGGAAATGGCGAGTCGAGTCGAGGTGAGTGGCCCTCGAATTTCGTGCGCCACGCGCCGCGCGACCTCTCGAAAGGTCACCAGTCGCTGCTGTTCTAACTCGCGCACGCGGGCATTTTGTAACTCGCTTGCCATGTTCTTCAACGCGTTGGCCAACGCTTCCACCTCGGGTGTGCCGTGATCCGTCAATTCCGTGGGTAAGGGCTCACCCTTTTCGATACGTTGAATCCACCCGATGAGATTCTCAATGGGTTGTGAAAAGCTTCGCGACCACCGTTGCGCCAGAAAGACAGAACCTGCGACAAGACCCACACCGGATATTGCCACGACAATGGCGAGCGCGGCGGCCGAGAGACGTGTGAGGGTTTCTGCCCGTCGCGCGAGAGTGGTACGTTGGGCTATGACGTTGGAGTGCTCTCTCAATGCCGCGACCCCGTCGGGTGTGAGCAAGAGCGTGTCCACGCGACTCGCGAGGTTGCGACCACTCGCGGCAATCTCGTCTAACGCGGTCCGTGGACCGGCCGGCGAGCTGGAGGCGTTTGCCTGCATTGCCAACACGACGACGGCCACCGCAAGTGGCGCCGCGCTCAGCATGACGAGCCCGACGAAAAGACGATGCCGGAAGGAAAGCCGCATGTGAACCCTGCTTTTTAAGGGTGTGTGGCCCACCTCACCGAGTGGCGGTTCTCGATCTGAGGGCGCGGGTCCAGGTTTCCGGGAAGAACAGTATGAGGAGTGTGTAGAACTCGAGCCGCCCTAACAACATCAATACACTCAGCACGAGCATGGCCCCGTCGCTCATGAAGCCATAGTTAGCTGATGGCCCCACCATACCCAAACCGGGGCCGATGCTGGACATTGCAGCGAGCGCGGCACTTACTGACGTCATGAAGTCGTAACCCATTGCGGCGAGCAAAAACGTTCCCACGGCATGCGTACAGATGTAAAGGGCAAAGAGGTCAACCACGTTCAAAAAAATTTCCGGACGGATCGGCGTCCGGCCGAGTCGGGTTGTGACGACGGCTCGTGGATGATGAACGAGTCGAAAACGATTTGATGCGTGTTTTGCTAACACGACAATGCGAACGACCTTGAGTCCCCCACCGGTTGAACCACCCATAGCGCCAATGAACATTAGACCCAGCAGGATCACTTGAAGGACAGTGGGCCACATCGCAAAGTCCACGGTCGCGAAGCCGGTCGTTGTGATGACAGCGGTGACGTTGAACGCCGCCTCTCGCATGGTGTCGATGGAAAACCCGTCGGCGGTTGCTAACCAGAGAAAACACACCGCGGTGGAACCCAGGATGAGGTAGGCGTAGACCCGCCATTCGTCATCACGAAACCATGTGTCGAGTCGGCCGGTCATACCACGGTAGTGCAGGGCGAAGTTCGTTCCCGCCGCCACCATGAAAAAGATTGTGACCCATTGGATTGCCGGTGAATACGCGGCCAGCGACGCGGTGCGTGTTGAGAAACCGCCGGTTGCCATGGTACTCATGGAATGGTTGACCGCGTCGAACACCGACATGCCGAGCACGACGTAGGCGATTGCCAATACCAGGGTGAAGATCGCGTAGACCGACCACAGCAACCGGGCGGTTGCGGCAATCCTGGGTTTCAGGCGGTCCGCGGTTATGCCTGGCGCCTCTGCCTTGAACAATTGCGCCCCACCGACGCCAATGAATGGCAGGATGGCGACACCGAGGACGATGATTCCCATGCCGCCAAGCCAGTGTGTAATGCTCCGCCACAAGAGAATGGAACGCGGCAGTTCTTCGACGATCGGGAAGACCGTGGCCCCGGTTGTGGTGAACCCTGAAACCGACTCGAACAGAGCCGCCACCGGATTGGGTGTGGTGACGGTAAGAACAAACGGTACGGCACCCACAAAAACGACTGCCAGCCATCCGAGTCCGACGACCACCAGTCCCGCCCGGTGATCGATCGTGACCTCGCCGGTGGTTGCAAGCCAAAGGCTACTCCCAAGGATGCCCACGATCGCCACCGAAGCGAGCCATGGGAGTAGGAGACCCTCGCCGGCGCCCACCAACGTGGGTGGCATCATGGCGATGGCTATCCAAATTAGGAGGATTCCGACGAAACGGAGAACGCCGGCTAAACTCAAATGCGGAGATCCTTGTCAACCGGCGGATCGAACAACGATTCGATCCGACAAAGGAGGATTGAACGGGCGGTTCAAGTTAAAGGCGGCATCGTGAGGCAGGCTAGTACCTCCGGTGACACGTTACGTGGCTGCAGCGCACCTTGAAGGAGGACGATATCTTTCGAACCATGAATGGCTGGGAAATGAAGTGTCCGATCCGGAAGAGCCTGGGCGCATGAGCGATCCATCGGGTAGAGTGTCTCGGCCGGAGCGGCGGCTTGCTACGGAGAGGAGGCATACGCCGCGGCGGGCCGGAGCCGAACGGCGCCGGAGTGCGCGGCGTTTGGGTCGGCGGCGTCAGGTCGAATCGGAGCGTCGGGAGGAGGAACGACGACGTTTACAGCGGCGAGGGGTGTTCGATCGGCGCAGCCGAATTGGTCGGCGATTTGTCGATCGCAGCCGGGATCTTCCCTCCGCCTTCAATGCGCACGAGACGGACGAGATTCGGCGTATGATCGCACGATCGTCGTTCGAGATCGAGTGTCCACGGTGCAACAGCCTGCTTCCCGTGAGCGATGCAATCGATACTGAGCGGCCGGTTTGGGAGATTTCTTGCCGATCCTGTAACTGTGCCGCCACGATTACCGCCACCTCGGCAGCCACCATATTGATTGCGGCCGATGACGCAATGATGCGTGACGCCCTGTCTCTGGTTCTGTCTAAGGCCGGTCACCGGGTCCATGAGGCCGAAACCGGGGCCGCGGCACTCAGGGCCTACAGAACCCAGGTTCCGGACGTCGTTATTGTCGATGTGAGCCTTTCCGACATGGACGGAATAGATTTGATGCGTCGTTTGTTACGGTTTGATGACCAGGCGCGGGTCATAGTGATAGCAGGTCCCCGGCGGCACGGGACCCCCGATCCACTTGCGTTGGCCAAGCGTCTGGGTGCCACGGACATTTTGCGGAAGCCATTCCCTCCCGATGAGATGTTGACCGCGGTCGGCGAAGTGCTGCGCCACTAGGACTACCGCCGTCCAGGGGGCTGTTGAGTTAGGGCAACCCCGGTTGCGCCGACCCAACAGGCCGGCAACGTATCGGTGTTTGTTCGATGCCGACTCTTCTATCAGAATCGATCATTATTCGCCGGCTCGAACTACCCATAAATAGTTGTGGTTAAACGCTTTACTGGTGTTACACCGGTGGGCAAATCCACCAGACTCCCCCGCCGTCTCAAGGATCGAACGAGTCGATCCGCTGCCTGGGGCACGCCGCTTGCCCTTGGTGGTCGTTGCCCGTCCTTCGAGTTGTGAGGGAGTCGCAGTGGGCGGTGAGGTATCAGCGGAAGGCGCGAAGATCCTTTCCCGGGATGCGTTGACGTTTCTCGCCGCGTTGCATCGTCGGTTTGAACCCCGCAGGCGAGAATTGCTTGTGCGGAGGATCGAAACGCAAGGAAAGCTCGATGCGGGGAAGCTGCCCGGGTTTCTCGATGAGACCCGCGAGATCCGTGAGTCCGATTGGACCGTCGCGAAACTGCCGCCGGACTTGGTGGATCGCCGCGTTGAAATCACTGGCCCTGTCGATCGCAAGATGATCATCAACGCATTGAATTCGGGCGCAACGGTCTTCATGGCCGATTTCGAGGACTCAAACGCGCCTACCTGGGCAAACTGTGTCGAAGGGCAGGTGAACCTTCGTGACGCGGTTGCAAGAACTATTGCTTTCACAAAACCGAACGGAACGCGGTACGCGTTGAAGGGCGAGACTGCCACATTGTTCGTCCGGCCACGTGGTTGGCACATGGAAGAACGGCACCTTGCGGTTGACGGTGAAGCCATTTCGGCGTCGTTGTTCGATTTCGGCCTCTTTTTCTTTCACAACGCCGCGACTCTAATCGAGCGCGGGACTGGTCCCTATTTCTATCTGCCCAAACTCGAGAATCACCTTGAGGCACGACTTTGGAATGACGTGTTTGTGTTTGCGCAGGAAACCCTCGGTGTGCCGAAGGGCACGATACGCGCTACCGTTTTGGTCGAGAATATTTTGGCGGTGTTCGAGATGGACGAGATCCTATGGGAGCTTCGGGAGCACTCCGCGGGTCTCAACTGTGGCCGCTGGGATTACATTTTCAGCATAATCAAGAAATTTCGCAAACGCGCTGAATTTGTCTTGCCTGACCGCGGCCAATTGGTGATGGATTCCGCGTTTCTCAAGGCGTATTCCGAATTACTCATCCGCACCTGTCATGCCCGTGGCGCGCATGCGATGGGTGGGATGGCCCCGCAAGTTCCCATCAAGAACGACTCTGCCGCAAACGCGAGCGCGATTGAGTCGGTGCGGTCGGACAAACTCCGCGAAGTGGCGGCGGGTCATGACGGCACGTGGGTGGCACATCCGGCGCTCGTCCCAATAGCGCGGATGGTGTTCGATCAACATATGACGGATCCAAACCAGATCCATCGCTTGCGGGATGACGTGGAAGTGAGCGAAAACGATCTTCTCGAGATGCCGAGCGGTCAAATGACCGAGGCTGGCCTGCGGCGAAATATTCGCGTAAGTGTCCACTACTTAGCGGCTTGGCTGTCCGGGAACGGCTGTGTTCCCATCAGTCACCTAATGGAAGATGCCGCTACTGCCGAAATTTCACGTTCACAGGTGTGGCAGTGGATTTGCTATGCCGTTTGTACGGAAGATGGTGTCTCCGTCACCGCAGATCGTGTGCGTCAGATCCTCGGCGAAGAGACAGAGCAGTTGATACGAAACGGCGTTGGTGGTGCCCTCGGCACGGATTGCATTGAGCAATCAGCGCGGCTTTTTGAACAGATGGTGACCGCCCCGGTCCTTGATGACTGGCTTACGGTAACGGCACAACAATTCATCGATTGAAAGATCACATAGACGGCAAACACCCCATGGATAAAAAAATCTTTTTGAAACAGCTTGTAAATCGGTGGGAAGGCGCTCGATGGAATGGCATTGAGCGGCCATACTCTGCAGAGGACGTGTGGCGTCTCGCGGGTTCTTTCCAGCTGGACTATTCATTGGCTCGCCACGGTGCCGACAAGTTATGGCAGCTCATGCAGGACGAGGATTACGTTGCGGCGCTGAGCGCGGTCACCGGCAACCAGGCTGTCCAAGAAGTGAAGGCGGGACTCAAGTCGGTCTATGTAAGTGGCTGGCAGGTGGCGGGTGATGCAAATACCGCCGGAGAAATTTACCCCGATTTGAGTCTGTATCCGGCCGATAGCGTGCCAAATCTCGTGGGTCGTCTCAACCGGGCGCTCATGCGTGCCGATCAGATTCACCATCTCCGTGAAGATAACGACGTCGATTGGATCGTTCCCATCGTCGCTGATGCCGAAGCGGGTTTTGGCGGTGTGCTCAACGCATATGAAATCATGAAACACATGATCGAGAGTGGCGCCGCTGGTGTACACTTCGAAGACCAACTCGCGTCCCTTAAAAAGTGCGGTCACCTGGGCGGCAAAGTGCTTGTCTCCAGCCGTGAGGCCATTCGTAAGCTGGTATCGGCGCGGTTGGCGGCGGATGTTTGCGGTGTCGAAACAATATTGATTGCGCGAACAGATGCATTGAGTGCAAAACTATTATCTGACAACAGTGATCCGTTGGACCGTGAGTTCATTACCGGCGAGCGAAGTCCGGAGGGTTTCTGGCATGTCCATGACGGCATCGAAGCCGCCATCGCGCGGGGGTTGGCATACGCGCCTTACGCGGACTTGATTTGGTTTGAGACGTCAACGCCCGACATTACCGAGGCCCAACGTTTCTCGGAAGAAATCCACGCCAAATTTCCGGGGAAGTTGTTGTCGTACAACTGTTCTCCGTCGTTTAACTGGAAGCGGCACCTGAGTCAGGAAGACCTCGAGTCGTTCCAGCGCGATTTAGGTACGCTGGGATACAGGTATCAGTTCGTTACGCTGTCCGGTTTTCACGCGCTCAATCACGCAACGTTTTCGCTTGCACGAGAGTACGCACAGGGCGGTATGGCGGCCTACTCGGCGTTGCAGGAAAGGGAGTTTGCGGATCAGGCGGTTGGATATGAGGCGGTGAAACACCAAGAGTTCGTCGGAGCCGGGTATTTCGACGAGATTACTCAGATCGTGTCTGGTGGTGAATCGTCCACACTCGCCATGACCGGTTCGACGGAGGAAGCACAGTTTCAGTCCACGGGAACGGATGATTAAGCTCTTTTCGAGTGCCGGGGGCGACACAGGTCGTCCCCAGGCCTCCGTCATGATGTGATCACACTCTCCTGACTGCCCTGAACGGTCCACTTTCCACCTTGCGCGTTTGTTTGAACCGAATATCTTGGCAACTTCTCTCCTTCGGAGTATTCGGGCCGTCCAGCGTGGACGCCATTCACGCAGCTGAGGCCCGACGGGAAGTTCTGAGGGTGCTACGATCGCGATAGCTTGAATTCGCTGGTCTCCACTATGTCTGCCGGATGGGAAGGTGTTTCCGGCGTTGCTACGGCAAAACCAGGCCACCTGGTGGCCGTGGGCTTTAGGATACGCCTCACCATCCGAACATCTAAGGAGCTACCTTTCCCGGGTCTAACGTGGGACTCGCGGCCGGTTCGCGGGGTATGAATCTTGAGATTGTTTCCTGACGGGCGTTTATACGCCGCGGGGCGCTGTACCGGCCCCCGGACCCGTCGTGAAGGGCCTCCGCATCTTGTTTTTCCGGAGAGCTTGGCCTCTTAGAGATCCGATACAAGTCGTTTTGGCGCTGACCAGACCCTAGTCGTGGGTTGCGCCACAATCCGTCTATGAGTCAAGCCGTTGAGGTCTGCCGGACCATTCATGGGGGAAGAGCTAGAGGAATCACGCAGCATGACTGACGAAAAAAAGCCTCGCGAACACAAACCTCGCGAATCTAGATCCCGGCGCCCACGTGACAAAAGGCGTCGCGATAACAATCAGCGCGATAACAATCAGCGCGATAACAATCAGCGCGACCACAACTCTCGCGACCCCACGCCGGAAGAGATCAGCGGTGACCCCGAGTTGCTCGGTGTTCTCGAGGTGCTTGGCAATGGAGCCGCGTTCGTTCGCCGCAAAGAGGCCGGGTATACGCCCGGCCGTAGGGATGTTTATGTAGCGCCTAAACTCGTTCGTAAGTACGGCTTACGCACCGGTGATGAGATCACCGGCATTGTTGGAAAGAAGCCCAAGGGTGGCAAAAGCCC
>JAZDDC010000488.1:0-10996 GCA_036679565.1 Gemmatimonadota bacterium | reverse complement strand
TCTTGACTCCCAAAAGCATCCCAGCGGGGCATTTTTGAACGCAGAACCAGCGGCTGTCCACAACCAAGATATTGAACTCCTCGACCAACTGGCCCAGGCACGAAACCGCCTTATTGAACAGGTTGGCCACCGCATCATCGGTCAGCGGGAGATTCTAGACGGAATTCTCACGGCTATTCTCTCCAGAGGGCACGCCCTACTGGTCGGAGTTCCGGGCCTCGCAAAAACGCTGATGGTCTCCACCATGGCTGAAGCGCTGGAACTCAAATTCTCGCGTATTCAGTTCACACCCGACCTGATGCCCGGCGACATCACCGGAACGGAAATCCTCGAAGAGGACACATCCACCGGCAAACGGGCGTTCCGATTTGTCCATGGACCGGTGTTCGCCAACGTGGTACTTGCGGACGAAATCAACCGGACGCCCCCAAAAACCCAAGCTGCCCTCCTGCAGGCCATGCAGGAGCACGAAGTGACAGCAGCCGGAACGACCTACCAGCTGCCAGAACCATTTTTCGTTTTGGCGACTCAAAACCCCATCGAGCAAGAAGGGACCTATCCGCTCCCAGAGGCTCAGCTCGACAGATTCATGCTGCAACTCACCGTAAATTATCCGAGCAAAGAAGAAGAGGAACGTATCGTCGAGGAGACCACCGGCGACGAACTTGCCGAGGTCCGTGCCGTGCTTGACGGCGAGACGCTTCTTTCTTTACAACACCTCGTGCGACGCATCCCGGCACCGAAGACGTTGGTGGAGTCAGCCGTGCGACTCACACGTATGACAAGACCCTCCGACGAATCCGCGCCACCCTTGGTAAAGGAGTTCGTGGATTGGGGCGCCGGCCCACGAGCATCCCAGTTCCTGGTGATCGGCGCAAAGGCGCGTGCGGCAATGGATGGCCGCCCTGTGGCCGACCTTGAAGACCTCGAGAACATCGCGCTCAGCACATTGCGGCACCGCGTAATGAGCAATTTTGCCGCCGAAGCCGCCGGTCGGTCGCCGGAAGACCTGTGCCGCGAGTTAATCGATGGTCGAGTATGGAGCGCGAGATAAAGAACGTTGAACTTCGAACGTTGAACATCGAACTTCGAACGTTCAGGTCTTTGATTTTGCGTTGTCCAACACGGTGCGGAGGGCCGGGAGGAGTTCTTGGAGCCGATACGGTTTCTGCACAAAACCTGACGCGCCCTGGTCGAGTAGGTCGTCAACGGCTCCGCCTACTTTATAAGCCGAGCACAACAGGACGGGTGCGGTAACGCCGCGCTGACGCATTTTGGTAAAAAATTCTGGGCCTTCCATCTCAGGCATGATTATGTCGAGCAGGATCGCGCCAAACGTGTTCCCCTCCCGATCTAAAATCTCCAACGCTTCACGACCGCTTCCCGCCTCGAACGTTTCATAGCCAAATTGCCGCAGTATTCTCGCGCCCACGTTTCGAACCATGGCCTCGTCATCCACAACTAGAATGCGTTCTGTTCCGGCAAAACTCTCTAGCTGACCGCTATCTCCCGTCAGCCGCGTGGCGGGCGCGGGGGCGTCGGCCGCAATTGGAAGGAAGAGGGCAAACGTGGAACCATCGCCGGGTTGACTCCACACACGAATTTGCCCCCGGTGTGCCCGCACATGCGAGAACACCATCGCCAGGCCGAGTCCGGTTCCCTTGCCGGATGGTTTGGTGGTGAAAAATGGTTCGAACATGCGCGAGACGACTTCGGGGCTCATACCCTGGCCGGTATCGGCAACTTCTAGCCGAACGTAGCAGCTTTCATCCCGGATGGCCGTCGAAAGACGGTCAGCGGGAATGCCCACAGACGTGGTGGCCCGGATGACAAGATCGCCTCCGTCGGGCATTGCATCGCGTGCGTTGATCAAAAGGTTCATCAAGGCCTGATTAACCTGCGCTCCATCAGCGAGCATGGGCGGCAGTTCGTCATCCGTCTCAACACTCACACGCACTTCTTTCGGGAACGTCCGCTCCGCGATCTTCGTTACCTCGGCGATCGTATCCAGTGTGTTAATCGCCGTAAACTTCGGCTTTTCCTTACGAGTAAAACTCAAAAGTTGAGTGCAGAGATCGCGCCCGCGCAACGACCACCGCTCAATAATGTCCATCGACTCCGCCAGTCCTTCGTCGAGATCAGACATCTCCTTGGCCAAACTGGCGGACCCCAAAACAACGGTCAACAAATTATTGAACTCGTGCGCCAAACCGCCAGCCAACGTTCCCACAGCCTCCATCTTTTGCGCGTGGAGGAGCCTTCCCTCAAGCGCGTGTCGCTCCGTCATGTCCATGATCACACCAACAACCAATGATGGTTGGCCACGTATGCCGGATATCTGAATGAGCGTAAGCAAGGCCGGAAAGTTAGGAGCAGTTTTGCGACGAAGTTGCAATTCACCGTGCCAACGCCCGCGTTCCTTCAAATGCTGCAATGCTTCAATTCCCAGCTGCAACTGCTTTTTGGAGAACAAAAGGTCACGGATATCTCGCCCGGTTACTTCGGCGTTGGTCCATCCGTGCAACCGTTCGGCCGTTCGATTCCAATATCGAACATGACCACTCACAGTAGTCGCGATAATGGCGGAAGGGACTTCTTCGAGCAGGTTGGCGTGAAATCGGACCTGTTCCTCCGCTGCTATCTGTGCGGTGAGGTCACGAAAGACGAACATCCGGCCTATGACCGTGTCGTCAGCGAGACGCACGGGATTCGTGGACCATTGCAATACCCAACCGCTGACCAATTCCAATCGCTTGCCGGTTACCTCAATGTCGGGATCGCCAAACACGATTTCGACGGCGACCGTGCCCGCGTTTGTCGATGCAAAGCATTCCAAAAGCACGTCGCGCGTGCCGCGATCCTTTACGAGCCGTTCCGGGATGCCCCACATGTCCAGAAAAGCCTGGTTGTAGTGGATAGTTTTTCCGTTGGAATCGGATACAATCACGCCCTCACCGGTGATTGCAAGTTGGGTGCGGAGAATGGCCAGTTCTTGAGCGAGACGATCCTTGGAATCCAATGTGGCAGACCCAGCATCCACCAACGCATCGATCCGATCGCCGAGTTTCGAGCTACAACCGTTTTGTTGGGGGAGCACTTCGACACCGGGCCGGCACAACGATCCCAATTTCTCGGCCTTTTCACCGTTTGAGAGCACGATGAGCTGATGGCCGTATCCTTTGGAGACCTTTCTGACTGAGGTTTTGAGCCGACTGCCCGCGACACCCGTGGACATGACTACCACATCAAATGTGGCATCCTGCATAACACCCGTGGCATGGGAGACATTGTCAACCACGGTGCAACTATGTCCACGGCGTTCGAGTTCGCGACACGCCGCTTGGGTAGACTCGTTCTCTTGATCGACTATGAGGACCCGGCCCAAAAAACACCTCATACAACAGTTCAACGAGTAGCCCCGGCCCGACGGGTCGTTGAGTAACAACTAGTTAGAATTCAGTTAACCCCAAATTTGACAAGCACTTATGGCCTGTCCCCCCGGGCACCCCCTGCCCCATGTTTACCCTAGGTTCTACCGAACATCGGCACGGTGAGGCGGGTCACTAAACACTTCATGGATCCCGTCGATAATCGAATACGAACCAGACGGCGTGTACCGATGACCTCACTGCAGACCTCTGAACGTCCAGCACCCCTGAAGCTTTGCGATCGCCACGGCGTGCTCTTCAATGAAGAGCTATACAACTCTTGTGCCGTGTGTCGCGCATCGGTCAGTTCTCCCAAACTGGCGATTGGCAGTTTGCTAACCGGGTTGGCGGGAATCGGGTTGATCGGGTGTGGGGTCGCAATTGCCGGGGGTCCCACACTGATGGCGCTGGCCGAAGCCGGCGATCGGGCGATAGCGGAAACGGCTCAGACGATGCGACTCGATCCCCACCCCGTGCGGATTGAGATCGAATCATTAGAAAAGTTGGTATACGGAATCGGACTGCGTGCGGACGAATCTGGACCGGACATCCGGGCGGCGGCGGCCCATTTAGCCCAATCTGTCACGGAGCTGAACGGAGCCCCCGCGTCCTTAATTGGACGATTTGGCCGAGAGATTGAAGCGTTTGGCGCCAGGAGCGACCCACGACGATCCGGAGATCCTTCCTCCCACGAAATGACGACCAGCGTCGATTGGGAAACCGTTCGATCGCGCATATTCGCTGAGGCCGACTGGTACCGGCACAGCGGAAACAGACGTGGAGAATAGGTAGCTCAGCGAGCCGATTGGCCAACCAGCTGAGTTGCTTCTGACTCCATTTTCAGACCATCCAGCGCGTTGTGGAAAGCGTCCGCCGATTGCCAACGTTCTGAGGGCTTTTTTGCGAGCGCGATCAACACAATGCGCGCAAGTTTCTTTGGTATACCCGGATTGAGTGTGCGAGGGTCGTCGGGTGTCTGATCGATGTGTTTCGCAATGAGGGCATGGACGGTCGGCCCAGAAAAAACAGGCTTACCGGTCAAACATTCATAAAGCACAACACCAGCCGCATATATGTCTGTCCGCGCATCGACCTCTTCGCCCATGATCTGTTCGGGCGCCATGTAATCGGGTGTTCCAATCGAGGACCCTGCGGCGGTGAGCTGTTGGTCGCTGTCTTCGGTTCTCTCCGCCAGCCGCGCGATGCCAAAATCCATAACCTTGAGAAATCCGTTGGGATCGACCACAACGTTTTGCGGTTTGATGTCTCGATGCACAACGCCTTCTTCGTGCGCCGCCTGCAGGGCTCGGCAAAGCTGCTTGCCGATTGTCAAAGCCACGTTTACCGGAAGTGGTCCCCGGCTTTCGACTAATTCTTTTAGCGTTGTTCCCTGCACGTATTCCATGGTGATGTAGTACATGCCGTTTTCTTCGCCGAGGTCGTGCGTGCGGACGACGTTACGATGAGTTATGCGTCGTGCTAACCGAATTTCTTGTTTGAATCGCTCGATGAGTGACGGATCGTCCTGCATGGCGTCCGGTCGTAGGGTTTTGATTGCGATGGTCTCGCCAAGCTCGGTATCGCGTGCGCGATATACCACACCCATGCCACCGGCACCCAACACACCGAGAATTTCGTAACGTCCAGCCAGTGTCCCACCGGACGACAACACACGACTTCGCAAATCAGTGGGGACCTTCACGGCCTGAATGGGATCGACGGGCGTTGATTCGTCGCTGAGGTCAACCGGCCGACTCGCCGTGGACCGAAGAAAGTGGACGAGTTCATCCTTGGCCTTCAACTCAAACATCATGTCCTGAAAGGCCGATGCAAGTTGTCCGATCTCATCTTTTGACTGCACCGAGATGTCACCTGTGTATTGACCGTCACGAATACGATGCGTCATATCGACAAGACGTTTGACCGGTTTCGTTATTTGCCGTGACACACCATACGATGCGGCAACGGCAAGGAGGAGCCCGGCAAGCGATACCCAGCCTACCGTTCGTTGAAATTGCGTGTAAGCGGCCAACTCCACGTCACGATTGCGCAGCCCAACGTACCCACCCAACGGTGACCCGGCTGGGCTCCTGAGTGCACCCAGAGCGCCGATGAGCGTCCGATCCTCGAAATCCAACACGAGCCGTTCAAACGACGAATCTCGCTCGAACGCAGCCGCAACGTCCCAGTCGCCAATCGCCGCTGAAACATCCGATCCGGGAACGGTGGAAACCCTAACATCCGCCCGTCCCGCGGTGTCCAAGACGAAGAACGCAACATCTGAACCGGTGTACGATTTGATCTCCGTGACGAACGTGCTGTCTACATCAAGCGCAGCAAGCAACACACCATTCAGGATTGAACATTGGGAGCTCGACTTATTTGAACAACTAGTCCCCGTCCGGGCCGGGTTCGATCCAGTATCCCTGGGTGGAATCACCTTGCAGTGCGAAGTCGATCAGCGCCCCGCCAGAAAAATCCTCGTTGAAATATTCAATGTCGTACGTCCACGCTTTGAGCCAACCAAGATGATCTAGAATCATCGTCCACGACGCGCCAGTTTGCATACGGTACTCTTCGACCTGATCGAGCAGTGCAGCGCGGTCATCTTCGGAGAGTGCTTGAACGATTCGTGAGACGTAGGTGGGCACTTGGGCAAGTCCGGCGGTGACCCGCAACAAGCTTTCGCTCCGGCCGGCAAGAGCGTCATGGACAGCTGTTTGTGTAGCCGCGAGGGATTTGTCGATCGATTCGTCCGCGGCCCGATCCGCACCGCGATTGATCAGTAGCAATGCACCACCGAGGGCAGCGATCATTACCGCTGCCATTGCCAAAAATATCTTCGCGCCGAGCGAGAAATTAATAGCGACGACCTCGACGTCTGTAGGGCTTGCCGTACTTGTTAAGATGCGTAGCAGGTTGGAAACCGCGTGCATCCAGTTGCAATTGTAAACCCGTCGCGCCCGCGTCTGACACGTCTATGTTTTGGCGTGTTTCGCCACCACGTTCATGCCATGCAACGATGGTGTAGACACCCGGCGGAACGTTGCCAATCTCAAACGACCCGTCCGTCGATGGCCGCGAATAATAAGGATTGTCCCGAATAACAGCGAACGCACTCATGCCGGCATGTACGTTACAGTAGATGCGGTAGATCCCGGCCACAGGAAACGTGGTCGAGCGATTGTCTCCACGCCCATACAATCCCAGATCGAACTCGCCCATGCGCGTTCGTGAAAACGCGTTGTGATTGAAGGGGTCTTCATTTGGGAAAGTGACCGAAGTACCGGTCGTGGCAACAACCAGGTGTGGTTGAAATTCCTTGCCTGCCATAATCATGCGGACGGCACCTCCGCGTACCGGGAAACGTCTGGAACTTTCCAGCCAAACCACGGCCTGCGCGACATCACGCGCCTGCCGGTTACCGGCCTCCATCACGATAACACGCCCGTTCACCGATCCTTCAGATTGCGCCCACGCGGCCTGAGGGATGGCCACTGTTGCGAGGGTAAGACAGAGACGGAAGAGACTGCGAACCATTTTGAACCGTTGTACCTTTGGAAGTGCCGAGCGGCGGATTTTACAAATAAAGCCCGCGTTCTTCGGCAGGTCAACGCACACAGAATCCACTTCCGGGAGCCACAATGTCATTCCGAGCGTTATTTCTTTTCGCGCTGACATATTCTTTGCCACAAGCTGTCATGGCACAACAAGATTCACTTGAACAACGCATACTGCGACTCGAGCGACTCGTTGGCATCCTCGAAGTACAATTGGCCGAACAGGCGGGCGGCGGGGTCGCAACGTCCACCGGAAATCGATTAGAGTTGTCCGGACTCATTTTGGTTAACGGATTCACCAACAACGCCAATGCACACCTCGACGATATTCCGCAATACGTCGATCCACCCGCAGCTGAACCGGCCTTTCCAAACGTGGCGGCAGCTGCAGCGGTACGACAAAGCCGCCTGCGAATCTTCACCGAACTCGACGACGTGCTGGGTGCCACGTTCACCGGCGAACTCGATGTCGATTTCTTCGGCGGATTCGCTGCGTCCAGTCATGGACGAACGGTTCCCCTGCCGCGGATCCGACGAACACGGGCGGATCTCGATTGGGGAAATGTCTCACTGATGTTCGGTCAAGAAGCACCACCAATCTCGGAACTGAACCCAGTGAGCTTTGCCGCCATGGGTTACCCTGGATTCTCCGGGGCTGGGAATCTTTGGGTGTGGGTTCCGCAAATTCGCGCGCGTGTCCAAGGCGGCAACGCCCTCCGACTGGGCGTGGAAGTGGCCGCACTGTCACCGATCGGTGGTTCATCCCAAGGCAGCTCCGTTTACCCAGTTCCGGATCAAGCCGAACGGTCACGACGTCCCTTCATGCAGGGTCGCGTCCTGGCGGGCTGGGGCAACGACGAGATTGGAGGAGAATTCAGCGCGGGCGCCCACTATGGTTGGTTGTCCACAACCACTGACGACTACTTGATCACCAAGGCTGCCGCAGCGAGTCTGCGCACATCCATCACGCAGTATATCGAAATCAGAGGCGAAGGATTCGTCGGCCAAGGACTCCGACCGTTGGGTGGCGGCGGAATTTTTCAAACATTCGGCTCCAACGGTGTCATGTTGCGAACCAAGGGAGGGTGGGGCCAAGTTAACTTTAAACCATCACCTGAATTCACAATTGGTGGTGGTTTTGGGGTGGATGATCCAAACGACAACGACTTTAACGCTGCAGATTTTTCCGCGGCATTCGGACGAACAAAAAACATGTCCTTCGAAGGGCACATTCATTGGCGGCCGTTCCCCTTGGTGTTCGGCCTGGAGTTTTGGCGTTTGGAGACGACGTGGGGATCCGCACTAATTGGGAAACTGACAAACAATCACATCAACTTTGCGGCGGGATTTGAGTTTTAAGTAGTAGCAGACAGCGATAGCAGGCAGATGCCTGCTATTGCTGTCTGCTACTGCTGCCTGCTGCCCGCTGCCCGCTGCCCGCTTATGTGAACCGATGGTTGTGGGACGGGGTGTTGGGCTCGTTGCCGGTAACGGCGGCGCGGGTTTACGGACGTGTGAGATTCTTTGGAAACTGCTGTTAGCGGACAGCGGGTAGCACGTGGTAGCGGGCGCCGCCTGCTACCACGTCCTCCTCCACACTGGATCACTGTCACGAGACGTCGCGTTGGTCAAGTTCACACGTAAACCGCTTGCGAAATTGAAGAGCCAGACGTCGATGCGACCATCGTCATTTAGTTCGTATACAAAACGTGTTCCGTCGGGTGACCACGACGGGCTCATCGTACGCCCGACGACGATTTGTTCTAACCCTGTTCCGTCTGCGTTGATACGCCAAATACCGCCACCGTCCAAAGTATCGCGCGCAAACAGAAGCTGAGAACCGTCCGGGGACCATGCGGGATCGGTGTCTGGCGCCGACCCGCTGGTCAACATTTCCAGACTATCGCCGTTTTCGTCCGTTATGCAGATGGCGGTTGTCCCCCCACGGTCACATTCGAAGGCAAGACGCTCGTTTGTTGCGTCCCAATCTGGTGCCCGGCCCGTGTCCGTGTTGACGTTCAGTGGCCGCGCGTCGATTCCGGATCTGTTCATCACGTGTAACGCACCGGACGTGACTTCTGGCGGGATGCCCGCAACACCCTCGGCCGCCAGGTTGGCAACGATCCTGTTTCCATCCGGACTCCACGCGGGGTCGGAAAAATAACGCACGTAGGAAGGCAGACCGATGACGGGGACCTGGGCTTCTCCACTACCATCCGCATCAATGGCGAACATTCCGATGGGCAAAAGACCCGGCGTACCACCGGCCGGTCGACCAATCGCTCGCGTAAACAGTAACTCATCACCGTCTGGAGACCACGCGGGGTCAAACAACGATTGGATAACGAAGTTTGACGGAAACAATCCGACAACATCCGAACCGTCTTCATTCATTACATAGAGATCGCCCGGATATCCCTCAATGACATTGCCAAATATTCCTGTCCGGCGATTGGAGACGAATGCAATAGGGCCAGGCAGGGTGGCGCGAGCTGAAAAGTCCACCGACCGAATGCCGTCCGCCGTGAGCCGGATTCGGATGACACCGACCGACGTGCCGAACGCGGCGTCGGCGAAGGCAACACCTAACGCACTTGTCGTGTCGCCTGTTCCCGTTACCAGTCCATCACCAGCTATCAGCTGCCAAGTCACTGGCACACCGCCCTTGACGACGGGATCGCCGTTTTCGTCAACAAGTCTCGCCGCAAGGCGATGTGGAAGGGGTGAGTTGGGGAAGAAGAGCTGGCCATCTCCAGACTGGATTTCAAACGCGACGGGCACGGCATCAGTGACAGCCGTAGGCCCGCCACCGCATGCAGTCTGGAGGACCACCACTAATCCAACACTGAGTTTAATAGGCATCTGAAGATGCTTAGGGTTCATTCACGGGAGGTTTGGGGTCGAACAAACATCACGTCAATTCCTAAACACACAATAGGACCTTGAGGGTCCCGCGAACATTGAGTCGCGCTACGGTGTCCGTGGACCCGTTCGGACCCAGGTGATTGCCGTCTGACAGCCATCACCATTGCCAGCAGTCAAGGTATCCGTCAGCCAATTGGTACACCACAACTCCTCATTGCTCAACAACCAACGTATCAAATCTGTATTGGCGTTGGCTTGGGGCGGGATGGGCTCGACCGACAGGTTATAGATGGTGTCGTTCACCACCTCAACGGTATCCTCGAAGGTTATGTCTGCGACGACCCAGGAGACCACCTCGGTGGAGTCACCGGTCGAGTCGACGTGCATGAGATTCGCCACCGCCGACAAGACGTACGTCTCTGCGGCACTCGAGTCGCCCGGTTCCAACGTCGCCGTTCCTTCAAGAATATACGAGCCACGGTGTGGCACCGATTCGCCATCAGGTACGTAGTTGCTGTAAACCATGGAGTCCGCCCAGCTCCACTCCCCGTCCAAATAGAGCCGATTGGCCAAATCAACCAGCGGTGATCCGACGTCACCGGCCTTACACGCCGTCAAACTAGCCAAACTCAGAACCGCCAGGAACAATACATTGGGAGTACCCATACCCGAGGTATCGGCGGAGGACACTCTGGAACTTTAGCAGATGGGATCTCAAACCGGTCAGCCATCGAAACCACGGACAGGGCGTATTGTTGAGCCACAGAGGACACGGAGAGAAGATAGAGGACACAGAGTTTTTTGTGGTGGCGGCACACCGAAAGTGCATATTGGCGCTCGGTCTCTCAGTGTCCTCTATCTTCCTCGGTGTCCTCTGTGGCAATTCCCGATCCATCGGTGCAGACAGCGGCCATTGTCACACCCAAACCCGAAATCCGATGACACTGATTTTAACCCAACACGAGGTCCGCGAACTCCTGGACATGCCGACCTGCATGGACGTCATGTACGACGCGTTGGCAACCTTGGCTCGGGGCAATGCCGTCAATCCGTTGCGAAGCGGTATTCGTGTCCCCGATACCCACGACCTTCTTGGCATGATGCCGGGATATTTGGGGGACCCGCCGGCATTGGGACTGAAGG
>JAZDDC010000487.1:0-5418 GCA_036679565.1 Gemmatimonadota bacterium | reverse complement strand
TTCGACATAAGCGACATCCGGAACCCGGAGTACATCGCCAACGTACAGACCTGTCGCGGGTCACATACGCACACGGTTCTGAAAGACCCCAACGACGACGACAACGTTTACATCGATGTCTCTGGCTCCTCGGCGGTGCGACCAGCCGAAGAGCTTTCTGGTTGTTCCGGTGCGCCCCTCGCTGAAGATCCGAACTCAGCACTCTTCCGGATCGAAGTGATCAGAGTCCCACTTGCAAACCCCAAAGCGGCGGCGATCGTGAGTTCTCCACGGATCTTCCAAGATCTCGTGGCTCCACCGGTCCACGGGTTGGCACCAGCGGATCTCGCCGTGATCGAAACGGCAAAAGCACGCGGTGCATTCGTCGCCGATATCAACGGACAAGCGCGGGTTCTGCCCGACGGGTTCGTCGCGGTGCAGCTGGACAGCATCGTGAAGGCACGTGGAGGAAGTGGTGCGCCAAACGCGGCGGATAGCTCCGCACTACGAGACTATCTGCCCGTTCTGATTGCCCAGTTAACCGGCAGCGCGGGAAACGACGATGGAGATGGTCCAGCACCGGGCCCCACGCAGTGCCACGACATCACGGTGTATCCGGCGATTGGTTTGGCGGGTGGCGCCTGCGGCGGGTATGGACTGCTACTCGATATCAGTGATCCTGCCAACCCTGTCCGCATCGGAGCCGTGAGTGATTCCAACTTTGCCTATTGGCACTCTGCGACGTTCAACAACGACGGCGACAAGATCATGTTCACCGATGAATGGGGTGGCGGCGGCGGACCAAAATGTCGCGTGTCGGATCCCAAGGAGTGGGGTGCCAACGCCATCTTCACTTTGAACAATCGACAGATGCAGTTTCAGAGTTATTACAAGTTGCCAGCTGCGCAGACTCCGCAGGAAAACTGCGTCGCACACAATGGGTCGCTGATTCCCATCCCCGGGCGCGACATAATGGTGCAGGGATGGTATCAGGGCGGTATTTCGATCATCGACTGGACCGACGCAAGTAACCCTATCGAGATAGCGTATCACGATCGGGGTCCGGTGGATTCGACCAGAATGCAGAATGGTGGAAGCTGGTCTGTTTACTGGTACAACGGAGTGATCGTGAACTCGGAGATTGCACGAGGTCTCGACATTTTCGAGTTGATGCCGAGCGCTTCCATGTCGCAGAACGAAATCGACGCCGCAAAGACGATCACGTTCGACTACATGAATTCTCAGGGACAACCCAAGTTCGTTTGGCCTACCACGTTCGCACTTGCCAAGGCTTACGTGGATCAACTCGAACGGTCCGGCGGTTTGCCAGCTACACGAATCGCGTCCGTGCGTCAGGATTTGGGAAATGCGGAACGCGCGTCCGGGAATACACGCCGTGAAACGCTTTCTGAATTGGCGAGCGAGTTAAGCAATGAAGCACGTAGCTCGCGTGACGCGGCCAAAGTTCGGACGTTGACGAGCACAGTGCGGGAATTGGCCAACACCCGCTAAAACAAACAGACTGTCCGTCGGCATCTGGCGCTCGTTAGAGACGCGCCAGATGCCGACGGACAGTGACCTGTTCGATGGCGACTATCAACACGAGACCCGCGGCCACAACACAAAGTATTTGCGTGGGCGATGAGGATGCACTGAACACCAAACCCACCAACGTTACCACCACCACGATTAACCGATTCCAAAGAACACATCCCGCCGCTCGTCGTAAAGCCCCAGCCGTCGAGACCAAAAAAAGCGTGAGACCAACTCCGACGGCGGTAGCTATCATTGCGATAGAGAAATCTTCTGGGTGAAAAGCGCCCTCAAAACCAACCGACAAAGCGATGATGCCGCTGACGAGCGGAAAATGCCAGAACGTGTATACGTCGCGGGCAAGCATCGGGCGATCCGCATCCGCTTGCATCAGTTTTTCTTCGAGCACTTCGCGGACCCAACCGAAATATGTCCACCATAACAGGCAGGTTATGATCAGAGCGACCGCGCCGGTTGTCATCAACCCAAGCGTGGCACCGGAAGCGAGTGCGGCACCCGCTACGATCAAGGACTCCCCGAGTGCAATGATGACGATGAGGCCGTGACGTTCGGCGAAGTGACCCGCGTGAACACCCCAGGCGCGGCGGTCACCGGCCACGCGGGCCGCGCCAATATCGAACGCAATCGCGCCCAACCATATCCAGATGCGCAACGAAGGATCGACCAGACTACCAACGAACACAGCCGTGAGGCCCGCAACGGACAAGCCTGCAAACGTGACCACCGCTGAGCGGTGTTCGGCATTGGCGAATACAACCTTGTAATAAAGACCTAACCCCAGCACTCGGACGCCGATGTACGAAAGAGCGAACCACAGGGCTTCACCGGTCGGAGCAGCAAACGCTTTTTCGATGGATACGGCCATTGCAAAGGCCACTCCGGTGGAAACAAGGGTTCCGACGCGTACGTGGTGATGGTCCGTGTTGGCGGCATTCAACGCCCACGTGAATTGCGTCCACCCCCACCAAATCAGCCAAAACACCAACAATGACCGCACAATCCCCTGGGCATCCAAATGATGAGCGGCGTAGTGAGTGACCTGCGTGATCGCGAATACGAAGACAAGGTCAAAAAAGAGCTCGACGAACGTTGCGCCTTGGTCCTCGGGTGAAACCATCGATTTTTCGTTCATGTGTGCTGAAACTATTTATCCGCCGGGACCGTGCAAGTGGCTTGGCGAACGTCTAACATCGAACACGGCTGGTACTAGAACTCAAACCTTGCGGTCAGCCGTGGGATCCGAAAAATCTCCCTCCTCGTCTTCCGCCAAGTTCGCCCAGGACTGCCGCGGGTCGTGCCCATAGATGAGAAGGAGATCAGATTTATCTAATAAGTGGACACCAGTAACGCCCGTGTGGGCAACGGGTACTATCCTTGGGTGCGCTTGACGCGGTTAGGAAAGACGGAGAGTTTAGGCGCTACAGAAGGAGGGGTTCAATGTGGCAGTCGATAGCGGGGTGGCTCGCAACCGGCGTTGGTGTTTACTCGGTGTTGGGTGTCGTTTTCGCCGTTCCGTTCGTGGTTCGTGGAGTTGGGAAGATAGACCCGGTCGCACAAAATGGCACCTGGGGCTTTCGCATTCTAATCTTCCCTGGGTCGGTTGCCCTGTGGCCAATCTTGCTTCGACGGTGGGTTCGCAACAGCCCCATGCCGGTCGAGCAGAACTCGCATCGTCAATGCGCGCAAAAAAACCTTGAGGCGCGGTCGTGATCCGGCGTTTGAGGAGGGCCCACCTCGCCGCTACAATCGGACTTATCGCTTTCGTACCAGCACTCGTGTTCACGGCCGTATCGGCGCGGTCAGCCGAGACCGTGGTTGATCCGACCCCACTTCCCGTCGGCGACCCAGCGTCATTGGCTATTACGTTGGTCGACACAATGCACACCATCAACGGAGTGAACATTCTTACAACCGTCACTACGGACCAAGAACGGCAACGTCTGGTTCTGGAGTTGGCACCGGAACGGGCCCTTCGACTACCCGACCTTCTTGTGTACTGGTCCACGGGAACAACCGTCGATACGGGCGATTTGTTGGGATCGTTGCGAGGAGCGCAACACGTTGCGTTTGCTCTTCCGTCTGAGGCGGCGGAACAAGACGGTCAGATCATTGTGTATAGTTTGGGGCATCGGGAAGTGGTGAGTGCGTTTCCCCTGGCTCTGCGTTCGTCAATGGGCAGCCGATAAATCATGGCCAACCAATATCAAGCGGTCGGTTGGAATAGGCAAAAACGCATTTACGATCTAACCGTCGTGGGCGGTCTGTTCGCGTACATCGCAGCCTTTGTAGGTGTCAGCGCCACACTCGACCCTGCACCGACGATCGAGACAGTCCTTATCCGGGCAACTGGGACCGCGGCGCTGTTGCTGCTCCACGTTGTTCTTATCATCGGGCCGCTTTGTAGACTGAACTCCAAGTTTCTGCCGTTGTTGTACAATCGACGCCACTTGGGCGTCACGACGTTTATGGTCGGTTTGGCGCATGGCGTGCTGACCACCATTCAATTCCACACGTTTGGCGATGTGAACCCACTCGTCAGTATTTTGACCGCCAATCTGCGAATTGACAGCATCAGCCAGTTTCCATTCCAACCTCTGGGGCTTGCGGCCTTGCTCATCCTGTTTTTCATGGCTGCAACAAGCCATGATTTTTGGCTAGCGAATCTCACGGCGCCGATATGGAAAGCGATGCATATGTCGGTGTACATCGCATACGCTCTTTTGATTTCGCATGTGGCTCTTGGCGTGCTTCAGGCGGAGACACACCCGTCACTCGTTGTAACGCTCGGCGTGGGTTTGTTGACTGTCTTGGGACTTCACGCCGCCGCCGGAATCCGCGAGCGGTCACTGGACATCGAACAAGACACCATCGTGGAGGACCACGTGGACGTGTGCGCGGTGGACGATATCGCCGAAAAACAGGCCCACATCGCGACCATAGCAGGCGAACGAGTAGCCGTGTTCAAATACGACGGCAAGATCTCGTGTATCTCCAATGTCTGCCAACACCAAAACGGCCCGCTGGGTGAGGGACGCATCATCGACGGATATATCACCTGCCCCTGGCACGGTTATCAATACGAACCGGATTCGGGAAGAGCCCCTGCGCCGTTCACCGAGTGCCTGCCAACTTTCAACCTGAAAATCGTTGACGGCCGAGTCCACGTGAACCCAAAACCCAATCCACCGGGAACGCGCGTGGAACCGGTGGCGTTCGCGGTATCAGAACCGAACATACACGGGAGATAGCGTGACAAAACGTAGGGACGACGACGAGTTCTATGTTGGGTATGCGCCGAAGGCGCCGCAAAGTACGGCCCGGCACGTCCGGATTGTTGCGGTAGCGCTGGTCATTGCGGCTCCGCTTGTTGCGACCACACTCGTCTCGGCTCAAGGACACTTTGACGTCGCGACGTTCGAGTTCGGACAAACCCGTGACTTCACGGGTCAGATTGTCACACAGCCCTACCCCCACGTCCTCATCGAACGACCCGGCGAATCTGGTGCGGACGCCCATCACAGCCGGTATCTGCTTACGGTGTTCGGAAAAGTCGGCGCCGACAAACACGTAGCGGCGTTTGACGGGCAGCACGTGGATTTCGAGGGGACTCTCATTTATCGCGACGATCAGACAATGATCGAACTCGTTGAGGGATCATTGCGCCCGTCGATGCGCGTGCAAACGTCGCAACCGGCGGCCGTTCGCCGCATGGGTATCACGACGGTCCAGGGAATGATTGTCGGTAGCAAGTGTTTTATGGGTGTGATGGTCCCGGGTCACGGCAAGGTTCATCGTGCGTGTGCCGCGCGTTGCATTAGCAGCGGCACTCCACCGATACTCGCCGTCACGGACGAGACTGGCGGAGCGCAATACATTTTGTTGATC
>JAZDDC010000486.1:0-3759 GCA_036679565.1 Gemmatimonadota bacterium | reverse complement strand
GGCATGAGCACAGGGACGACGGTACAATGAAACGATGATGCAGCAACATGGAATTTCTTACTGGTTGTCATGGTCGTTCCTTCCGATTCCTGCTTTGCATGAGGGTACGAAATAGCTGGCTGCCTGATTGACAATTCACGACATCATCTTCGGCGATGCGAAACTCGAAACAGGGGTGGCATCCACGACTTGATGCAAAATCAGCCCACGTCCGGTCGGCGTCGGTCGGGTCAGTCGAGAGGCAATAACCCTGGCCTTTGTTGATTCCCCAGTGACCCCTCCATGGTCCCTGAAGATCGAGCTGGTCGATCCAAAAAGCGTTATCCCCGTTTGTTGAGATCCGCACCGATCGTACTCGGTATTCGATAGAGACACGCGACGCTACGCCGTAGTACGATTCGCCGCCGCCCTTTGTGAAGATATCAAGCCAATCACTTGGGGGCGCACAGTCGGAATCACTGCGGTTTCCCGCGCGCGCGGTGGTGCTCTCACTAGGCCCGCCTAGAAACTCAATTGTGATGCGGTTGGATGTGCATGTGTTTTCGATGTCGCCGTACCCGTCGCAATCCACATGAAGTTCGTAATTTTGCGCCGAACAGGGCGTCGCAGTGCTAAGCACGACGACTAGAGCAGTCGCTGCGGCGGTTAGAAATCGATACTTTATCGCCACAAAACAACTCCTTTCAGATCGGGATGAACCCACAGCAAACGATACAGGACCAAACGAAGTCAATGCCGCAGTCCCAACAAAACCGCAGCAGTGAATACTTCGTCCCGAGACGTACCTGCCTTTAAGGCCGTGATCCAATCCCGCCTTTGAGCAACGACATCTTCGGTTGTGTTTTCGCCAGGACTCGAGACAAATGCCTCAAAGTCTTCGATGGCACCCGCCACGTCGTGAGTCAAAGCTCTGACCAAACCGCGACTGTCGCGGAAACCGGAATAATTCACGTGCGCCGGACCTGCTTCACCAACGGCACGTTCGCATGAAACCAGTAACTCCCAACTTTGGTCCCATGTGTCAGCCAAGACCTCAGATGACGACGAAGGCCATGACAGCGCACCGTACCAACAAAGAGTATTCCAATCGCCCGCAGTGATTTGATCGGCGTCCACGTCGAACACCTCATCGGCCAATTGCATTGCGCTCTCAAAATCGCCCTGTCGCACTGACATTCTTGCCCAATCAACTGCAAATTGTGTAGCCTGTTTGACGGGATCCCAGCCGGATACCTTCGCTTCTTCGAGCGCCCCAATCGCCGCCGCAAGGTCTCCTCCCTGGTCATAACCTTGCGAGATCGCGGCATACGCATCATCGCGATGCTGCTTTTCGACTCTACGACGCTCGGCTTCGCGCCGTCGTTGTTCTTCGCGTCGTCGCTCCTCTGCAATGCGGCGTTGTTCAGTGGCAATACGACGTTGCTCAGCCTGGTAGGCCGCAATGCGCCGTTGCTCGGCTTGATACGCCGCGATGCGCTGTTGCTGGACTTGGTAGGCTGCGATGCGCCGCCGTTCAGCTTCGTAGGCAGCGATGCGCTGTCGCTCAGCCGCGGCCCGCTGTGCATCCACCGTTGCTGCACGACTTGCGAACGACCCTGCGGTGTTTCCATTGATGACTAGAGTCATGTGATCAGGATTCGGGGAAAATACCACGGATACTCTGGTGCCAGCGTCGGTGAACATGTTCATGGCCTGGTATTGGGAACCGCACCCGCGGCATGGGACAACGCCGGGTGGTTCGCACCGCCAGTTACCCGCTACGTCGGTCGCCGCCCAACGTCCCGAGGGGAGAACAACCAAACGCCCTCCCCCCTGGGTTGACGTAATCGCCCATTCCCCTACTGCAGCCGCCTGGCACTGCTGCATCAGTGAGTTGGGTTGCGGCGATTCGGCACTAGGCGGGTTCGGTTGAGCTACCGGCGGTTGCGGCCGAGGACGTGGCTGGTGGGGGGGTGGGCGTCGTCGTGGTTGTGGCTGTGTGGGATTTACCCGCCTCGTGTTGGGCGAAGAAGCAGATCCACAATTCACGACATCGCGTTCCATGACCCGAAACTCGAAGCAGGGCTGGCATCCTCGGCTCGATACGAAACGGGACCAACTGCGGTTTGCGTCCGTTGGGTCCGTCGAAAGGCAATAGCCCTGACCCTCATTTGCCCCCCAATGGCCCGTCGTGGGTCCCTGAAGATCGAGCTGGTCAACCCAAAAACCATTGTCCCCGGAGGTCGAGACCCGAACAGACCGCACCAAGTGCGGAACGTTGGCCCCATACCGGCCTCCGTAAAAGTCTTGGGTGATCGCGCCGACATTCTGCACGCCCTGCGGCGCACAGTTGCCATCGGTGACATTTGCGCCGGTTCTGACGGTCCGTTCGCCCCCGCTTCCAACGAATTCGACGGTGATCATGTCCGTCGTGCCAGTGTTCTCGATGCCACCATATCCGTAGCAATCGATTCTGAGTTGATAGTTGCCTTGTGCTCGTGCAGTTGTCGGCACGGCAAGACCCGCAACCAAAGTGATCGCCGTTACAATGAGTGATCGATCAGTTCGCATAACCAGCTCCCTCTGGTTTAGTGCACACCTGTAGTGGTTAAAGCACCGGTTCAATTCCGAGAAACCCCATGCGCCCGGAGTAGTGATTTTGTTGCACGTTTTGTCCGCGTGAGCGTGACTTGATGCGCCTTGTTACGGCCTACCGTGGTAGTCGTGGTTAATGCGCTCGGTGGGCAGCGGGCAATTGACCACCCGTTTTTCGTCTACTTGGAACTCAAAGCACGGCTGGCATCCACGACGGCTGACGAAATCGCGCCACGAGCGGTTAGCGTCGGTTGGATCTCCAGAAAGGCAATACCCCTGACCTTCGTTGGCACCCCACTGGCCGGACTTGCCTCCATCACCCGTTTCGAGCTTTAGCTGGTCGATCCAAAACGCATCCTCACCGGATGTCCGGATCTGCACGTACTTGACGAAGTCGCCCCAAAACAGAATTTCCCTACCGAAAAACGCATTGGCGATCGCGGTGGCGTGGTCGAAGAAACCAGGACTGCAGTCGGAGTTGGGCATCTGACCCTCCCACTGGTTGTGCCCGGCTCGGTATTCACGCTTGCCGCCCTGCCCGTGTGCGGAGGCGAGCCTGCGCCGGTTCCCATCGTAGAATCTCACGGTGATTAGGTTGTTCGTTCCCGTATTTTCGATACTGCCATACCCGTAGCAATCGACGTGGAGCACGGATAGGGTTTGTGCGCTCGCCGGTGCGGTGACAATGAAACTGCTCAACAGGGCAATCGCCGCCGCATAGACGCGTTGTTCGGTCCTGGTCATGTTCGGCCTCCGTGGGGGGATCTGAATCAGCCTTTCGAACTGGAATACCGCACCGATTGGCGTTTCGTCCGTAACCTTTCCATTCCAAAAACCTGATCTGTGCGTTCCAACTGTATGCCGGCACCATGCCCAGGCATAGGCGGTAGGATCTGAGAGTCTCGGAATGCTGGGGGGTTGGGGGGTCACCAGTCCCTCGGTCGGGGCCTTGGCGCCCGATCAGCTTTGGCGGTATTCCGTGGGTGTGGTGTCGAACCGCTCCCGGAACTTGCGGCTGAAATGGGGCACACTCTTGAACCCGACCCCGTATGCGATTTCGTTCACTTTCGCATCCGTCTCGCGCAGCCACTGCGCCGCCTGGTCCAGCCGGAATCCGATAACCACATCCATGGGCGAACGACCCATGACCTGTTCCGTGCGGCGATAGAGAGAGGACCGGCTCAT
>JAZDDC010000485.1:0-2985 GCA_036679565.1 Gemmatimonadota bacterium | reverse complement strand
GCTATCAAAAAAACGGGAGGGTGGGTAGGGTGGACATACCGCCCTTCCGACCTACCGCCATTCCGACCTACCGCCATACCGTCCTACCGCCATACCGTCCTACCGCCATACCGTCCTACCGCCATACCGTCCTACCGCCATACCGTCCTACCGCCATACCGCCCTCCGCCCTTGCTAATCAAACCCCACGCGTGGTACGGTTCGCAGCAACCAGTATCCTGAAAATACGGCGATCGTGACACTCACCACGCCTGTCACCGTTTGGCCGTACAATAGAAAGCCTGTCCCGAACAACGCTGCGTACACTGCCGTGCAAGCGAGAAACCAACACAGAAAAGCGGCCGTGATGCTCGTATCGTCTGGTGTATCGCTCACGCGGACCGCACGTTTCCATCCTCTGGAAAACGGTTTGATTTTATCGTAAAATCGTTGCAGCGTTTCTTGATCATCGGGTGGGGTGAGGAAGGTAACGATGAGCCAACCGGCGGTTGTGATTGCAACACCGGTCAAAAGCTGCAACGCAGGGTCGTTCAAGGCGACGATGCCGGTGTTGGGATGTATGAACTGAAAGTAAACCGCAACGACAAACGAAATTGTCATCGCTGACAACTCGCTCCATGCGTTGATACGCCACCAAAACCAACGCAACAAAAAGATCGCGCCGGTGCCAGCGCCGATTTGTAACAGAATTTGGAATGCCTGCAGGGCGTTTTCAAGCCAAAGAGACAACGCGCTTGCAAGGACAATCAGTCCAACCGTGGAGAACCGTGCCACGCGGACATAGTGACTCTCAGATTTGCCTGCGACTATGAATCTTCGGTACACATCGTCCACCAAATACGATGCACCCCAATTCAAGTGCGTGCTTATCGTGGACATGTATGCGGCGGCGAGTGATGCGACCACCAGTCCGAGCAATCCGTGTGGCAGGAACAACAGCATCGCGGAGTAGGCTAAGTCGTTTCGCACGATGTCTGGATCGAGGTTTGGAAACTGCGCTCGCAGCGCAGCCAGGTCAGGGTACACGATGATAGATGCGAGCGCCACGATGATCCATGGCCACGGTCTCAACGCGTAGTGGGCAATGTTGAACCACAGGGTTGCGAGCATCGATTCGCGCTCGTTGCGGGCCGCCAACATGCGTTGCGCCACGTATCCACCACCGCCTGGCTCCGAGCCCGGGTACCACGCGCTCCACCACTGCACAGCGATCGGAATGATGAACACCGTTGCGGCCGTTTTCCAATCGTTGAAGTCGGGAAGAAAAGAGAGGTTATCGACCACGGCCGGATGATTGAAGAGACCTGTAAGCCCTCCGACTTCCGGTTGCTTCAGCGCGTACACGGCGGCGCTGATTGCGCCTATCATTGAAATGACGAACAACATCAAGTCAGTAACAACCACACCCCACAAGCCAGATGTGGCGGAGTACAAAACGGTCACGGTTCCGGCGATGATGACGATGCTGTACTTGTCGATGCCAAGCAGGACACCGCCGATTTTGATGGCGGCCAATGTCACGGTGGCCATGATCATGGCGTTGAAGAACACGCCGAGGTAGATGGCACGGAAACCACGAAGGAAGGAGGCGGGCTTCCCGGAGTACCGCAGTTCGTAGAACGACATGTCGGTCAACACGGCGGAACGTCGCCACAGCTTAGCATAGAAAAATACCGTACACATTCCTGTGATCAGAAACGCCCACCACGCCCAGTTTTGGCTGACACCGCCGGAACGAACGAGATCTGTTACGAGGTTGGGTGTATCGGTTGAGAACGTCGTGGCGACCATGGACGTACCGAGCAACCACCAGGGCGCTTTGCGTCCGGACAGAAAAAATTCCTCAGTGCCTATGCCGGCACGCCGCGCAAACCACAAGCCTACCACCAACGCGGCGATGCCGTACAGGAAAACAACGGTCCAATCTATTGCGTTCAATTGCATTGTAAAATTCGGTCTGGGGGTGGTGCGATTCTACGCGCTCGTGTCCACAGAGGCAATGTCCCGAGGGTATGTCCCAGCGTTGGTCAATGACGCGAGCGAGTCCACGACACCCGTGAGATCGTCCCGGTACGTCATGCCGAACCATCTTGCCGCACTCGGCAACACGGTGACCGCAGCCGCATTGTTCTCGATGATTTTGTTCATGGCGTTGCTCAAGAAAAACTCTGCATCGAGATCTTGTCCGGAGTTTTTCAGAAATGACCCAAAAAGTTGTTCGAGGAGTGGGAAGATGGTCGGCTGGAACACCCAGAAGTTCATCGACACGACTTCCGATCCAGAAAACGTGTGGCGTGTCCCGTCGCTTGCCGTTCCCAGGATCGTATCATCGTGGCGCCGCACGTTGAGGAACTCGGTCAATCGCTCGAGATGGCCAGTCGCATCGACATGGCACTCGGCGCGTGAGACACCGCCATTTTGTGACAGAGTCTCGTCCAACCGGAAGCCGACGAGGGCATGTTGCGCATTCGGTGACCGCATGTGTTGAGACGCGCTGCGATACGCGTCGCGACCGTAAAAGTCGTCACAGTTGATGACAACAAACGGACCGCGCACTACGTTGCGGACTGTCAACACCGCATGACCAGTTCCCCACGGTGCGCGCCGCTCGGGACTGCCCGGCAGACCGGCAGGGAGGTCTGAAAGTTCTTGGTGAACAAACCGGAACGTCAAAGCGTCTCTCCAGGTCTTGTGAAGATGCTGTGCCAGTTGTTCGTGAAGCTCCGGTCGGGTGACGATGATGACCTGTCGAAAACCCGCTCGGGCCGCGTCGTGAATACTGTAGTCGATCAACACTTGGCCGTGAGAGCCCACGGGCACCAGGGGTTTGGGCTGTTCGTAGCGCCGAGAGAGTCCGGCCGCGAGGATTACGAGTGTTTGGATGACATGTCCTCTGATTTGACGTGATGGAGCAAGTGTGATACACCCGTTGGCCTGTGTTCCAAGGGATGTGCGGGTTGGAATAATATCAAGGGTTCCTTTACC
>JAZDDC010000484.1:0-2801 GCA_036679565.1 Gemmatimonadota bacterium | reverse complement strand
CTGGGGAGGCATAAGTGCGTTTCTCGAGATGGATGGTTTTGATGTGAAAGATAATGATTTCACGCAAGGCGATCCGGAATCGAAAGAGCAGATTCTCAAGAAATTGGACGAGAGTATCGTCGTGGGCAAGGAACGTTTCAATGCGCTGGACGACGAACAGGCCATGGCGAATTGGGTTCTCTCCAATGATGGTGTTGAAATCGCGAGCATGCCTAAGATTGGTCTCGCACGGAGTCTGGTGATGAACCACCTGTATCACCACCGTGGACAACTCTCGGTTTACTTACGGCTGCTTGATGTCCCCGTTCCGGTCTGCTACGGCCGCACGGCGGACGTCAATCCGTTTGCGTAGGAACATCACTCGCAAGGCAACAGTCACAGTGCATCGAAAGGGCGGGGTCGATGGCATACGATGAAAAGGTTGCCGAACGCGTCCGAGCTGTGCTGGGAAAAAGGCGGCAGGTCGTCGAACGAAAAATGTTCGGCGGCCTTGCGTTTATGGTGAACGGTCACATGTGTTGCGGTGTGCTCAAGGACGAGTTGATGTTGCGTGTGGGGCCTGATCGATATGAAAAGGCGTTGCAGCGCAAGCATGCCCGGGAGATGGACTTCACGGGACGAGCAACGCGAGGCATGGTCTATGTGCATCCTGATGGATTTCGAACAAAGCAGAGCCTGACAAAGTGGATTGACGAAGCAACCGCGTTCATCAAAACGTTACCTACAACATAGCGGAGGGCGGTTTGGCCCGAAGGTGGTTTTACATTCTGTCCGCCGTCGCGGTGGCAGCCATCATTGGACTAAGTCTTGTGACGACCCGTAACGTCTTGTGGGTGTTTTTACTTGCCGGTCCCTTGATGGTTCTAGGAGTGTACGATGCCACTCAACGGTCCCATACGATCCTCAGAAACTTTCCCCTTCTGGGACGCATTCGGTATGTATTTGAAGCGGTACGTCCTGAAATACAACAGTACTTCATCGAATCCAATATTGATGCGTTCCCCATTGAACGAGAGTTTCGCAGCATCGTTTACCAACGCGCCAAAGGCGTGCTCGAGACGAAACCGTTCGGCACCCAGCGTGACGTGTACAAGGTTGGATATGAGTGGTGCGCGCACTCAATGGCACCGAAAGAACCGCTAGAACACGAACCGCGAATCACCATAGGCGGACCGGCTTGTACTCAACCGTATTCTGCGTCTTTGTTGAACATCTCGGCTATGAGCTACGGTGCGTTGTCCAAACGAGCTGTGCTCGCCCTAAACGCCGGTGCAGGGAAGGCAGGATTCGCACAAAACACGGGGGAAGGCGGCATTGCGCCGTATCACCTCGAACATGGCGGTGATCTTGTCTGGCAAGTGGGTACCGGTTACTTCGGGTGTCGCAGTGGGAATGGCGGGTTTGATCCCGACCGTTTTCAATCGGAAGCCGCACGCGAATCCGTGCGTATGGTTGAGATCAAGCTGTCGCAAGGGGCCAAACCAGGGCATGGTGGGGTGCTTCCGGCGCCAAAGGTCACACCGGAAATCGCGGCGATTCGAAACGTGCCGGTCGGTAAGACGGTCTTTTCGCCGCCCAGCCATCGAGACTTCAACACGCCGGTTGGGTTACTCGAGTTCGTGGCGCGTGTGCGAGAGTTGGCGTTGGGTAAACCCGTTGGATTCAAACTGTGTGTGGGTCGTCGCCGCGACTTTCTTGCCGTATGCCGAGCGATGGTGGACACGGGTATCACGCCAGATTTTATTACCGTAGATGGCGGAGAGGGCGGCACCGGTGCGGCTCCGCTCGAGTTTTCGAATTCCCTGGGTATGCCAGCGCGTGACGCATGGATTTTTGTACACAACGCACTCACGGGGGTAGGTCTGCGCGACGATATTCACGTGATCGCAGCCGGAAAAATCCTCACCGGTTTTCACATGGCGCGAGCAATCGCGCTTGGAGCGGACTCGTGCGTTTCGGCGCGTGGCATGATGCTGGCGCTGGGTTGTATTCAAGCTCTGCGTTGTAACTCGGGACATTGTCCAACGGGGATCACCACACACGAGCCTGCATTGGTCCACGGTTTGGATGTTTCCATCAAAACAGATCGTGTCGCGAACTTCCACGCGGGGACTGTGCACGCATTACTCGAGTTGGTTGCGGCCATCGGTCTCAGACATCCAAACCAACTGGGACCACATCATGTGTTCCGGCGGATTGATGACCTTACGACTCGAAGTTTTGCGCAACTCTATGAATACCTCGAGCCGGGTCAGCTCCTGAATGATGCGGATGTGCCGGATGGTTGGCGCGAATCCTGGCGGGCGTCGGAGTCACGAAGCTGGGAATGGGTGTGAGGAACGGTACCGAGTCGGACGGTTCAATAAAGGAATTTTGATTTTCCGAACCCGACCAGGTTATCATTTGGATCAATCAAACCCTTCAACAACGTCGTTGTACGCGGTACGGACGGTCTCCGCATAGCGCAGTAACCGTGGCAATTGGTCTAGTGTGAGGGCTTGTGGCCCATCACACAACGCGACCTCCGGTCGAGGATGGAAATCGATCAACGCCATTGATGCGCCCGTAATAATCCCCTGACCGATCACGTGAAAGATGTCCGGTATGCCGTCCGGTGCGACGAACAAACGCCCGACGCTATGCGAAGGATCTATACACACGGGCAAACGTGTTTGTCGAAGCACAACGGGCACGTGAGCGAAATCGACGAGATTGCGGTGTGGATCTCCCAAATTCGTTTTCACGCCCCGCAGACAAAAGACGATATGAGGATTGCCCTCGCTGGCGACATACTCACACGC
>JAZDDC010000483.1:0-2029 GCA_036679565.1 Gemmatimonadota bacterium | reverse complement strand
GGACATTTTTTCGCCCGGGCTGGGTGCGTATTCAACCGTGGATACTGCCAGACCGTGCTTTGGGGCCCGAAATCGAACACACGTTAACAACAGGGCATTTGCGCGGCGCCGATCTATGGCACGTTGCGTGTGCGCTGTATTTGGCCAATGAGCCCGGCGAACTTTCTTTCTTGACGCTCGATGAACATCAGCAAAGCGTAGCAAAGGCGTTGGGGTTCAAAACATAGCGGCGCGCATCAGCTCACTCTCCTTGGCAAATAGATCACCGGCAACCCCGCCTCCCGCAACAGTTCGTTAAACGCCGGGATGTTCTGATTCTTGATCAGCTGTAGCTCAATTTCGATGTCGCTCCAGATCTGGAGGTAGTCCCCGGTTACTTCCTTCACGCCAGCAGTCACCGGGATGTTGGCACCGCCGATCCGTCCCAGCAGGTCCTTGAACTTCACGAGCAGCCTAGCCTCGTGTTGATAGTTGTTCTGTTGCGTCTTGAGTTCCTTCTGCAGCAGTTTTGCAATCCATTCATCAACGGTTTTGTTCAACGCCTCGCCTTGTTCGGTGATGTTAGACAAGTCTGACACCTCGAGGACGAAGTCCACCTGTTGTTTGACTTGCCTCAACTCCTTGATCCCACGAGCCATGGCGGTGGCAGCGTTGAGAAGTGATGCGGACAAACGATCCAGTTCGGCGTACTCCGCCACCGGGTCGGCCGCTTCTCCCTCGAGTCTCGGGTCAATCAGGATCTGGAAGTCCTGCGTCTGCGAGAATGTGCCCACGGTGAGACGCGCTTGATACCGTCCCGGTGTGGCGGGGTACGCACTCAGATTACGCTGTGTTGCCGTGATCTCGTCGATACACGCAAACCAACCCACTCGCATATTCCAACTCCACACATTCGCACCCTTACTCCGTTTCAATGTACGGGGACGCGGAGCTGCCTCACACGTGGGAACGCTGTCAGTGGATGATTCGGCGAAGACGACCTGGCCGTTTCGGTCCAGAATCTCCATGGATATGGGCGTGGCGGAGTCGACTTCCTGCGCGTGTACATAATGAACTTGAAGCCCGCTCGGCGGGTTCTTCCCGGGACCTCCTTCGGCATAATATCCCCGAGCGATGCTGCGGTAGGTGTCTCGGGGTTTGTACAGGTAGTGATCGGCGTTTGCCACGGCGTCCGAAATCTGATGCAATGGTGTTAGGTCGTCGAGAATCCACAGCGAACGGCCTTGGGTTGCGATGACCAGGTCTTGCTGGCGCACACGCAGGTCCGTGATGGGCACCTCGGGTAAGTCGAGCTGGAACTCCTGCCAGATCCCGCCGTCGTCGAACGAGATGAACATACCCGTCTCCGTTCCGGCATAAAGCAAACCCCGCCGGTCGGGATCCTCCCTAATCGATCGCGCGAAGGTATTCCCGGGAATCCCACGGACAATCTTTTGCCACGACTCTCCGTAGTCATTTGTTTTGTACAGGTACGGAGTGAAGTCGTTCATCTTATACCCGGCGGCCGCAAAGTAAGCGGTCGCAGGGTCGTGTGGAGACGGCTCCACGACATTGATGATGCTCTCCGGTAGATCGTTAGGTGTGACGTCGTTCCAGCTTTGACCGCCGTCCCGTGTTAGGTGTATTAGTCCATCGTCCGAACCGACCCAAATGAGACCTTCCTCGAGCGGCGACTCCTCGATATTGAAGAGATTGTTGTAACTCTCGGCCGTGATTTGTTCGTTGGAGATAGGGTATCCGCCGGGCCCTTGGTGGTCCTTGTCGTTTCGTGTTAGGTCCGGGCTTATAACTTCCCAACTTGTGCCACGGTCGGTGGATTTCATCAAGTATTGAGATCCGTAGTAAATGACGCTGGGGTCATGGGGCGACACGATGACCGGCCCGTTCCAGTTGGCTCTGTACTTGAGGTTTTGCGGTTGTTCGCCCGTGACCCGCTCCGGGTACGGCCGAATCATGCGGTAGTTATGGGTATCCCGGTTCCACTCGCCCAAAAAACTGGCAAAGAAAGTCGTGTACACATATTTGGGAT
>JAZDDC010000482.1:0-20621 GCA_036679565.1 Gemmatimonadota bacterium | reverse complement strand
ACCCGTTGTCGCCGAAACGGCGACGGGGGGCGCCCATGATATTGGGGATGACTCCAAACGCTCGGCCACCTCTTCCATTACCAGTTCCAGCCATTCGGGCTCGGCCAGATCCTTCTTGGTGATTGCCACGACACCGGACCGGACGCCGAGGAACTCGAGGATGGCGAGGTGTTCAACCGTTTGAGGCATGATGCTTTCGTCGGCTGCAATGACGAGCAGCGCGACGTCCACACCGGTGGCACCGGCCACCATGTTGCGTACGAAATCTTCATGGCCCGGAACATCGACGATACTGGCACTGCGCCCGTCACTGAGCTTCAGTTGAGCAAAGCCGAGGTCGATGGTGATCCCACGCCGTTTCTCTTCTTTCCACCGATCGGTATCGACACCGGTCAGTGCTTTGACAAGCGCCGTTTTCCCGTGATCGACGTGTCCCGCCGTTCCAATGACGACATGTCGCTGGCCGTTCGTGTTCACTTCCCAACCTCCCAAAAATCCAAGGCCTTGAGCTCACGGTCCTCGGCCACGTGACGTTTGATAAAACGCGCGCACAACCTGCGGTGTGCCGCTATGTGTTTGGCGGGCAAGGCCTCATGGGGCATCGATCCGTTGACGAACGCCGTCAAGGCCTCTCGATCAGCGACGGCCATACGCGCCGTCTCACGAGATTGTGCGCACTGTCGGCACAGAAAACCACCCTCCATCACGGAGAACGCCACGTCATCCGCCGCCAATGGGCGGCCGTCCACGGCGCACCCGTCCAATGTTGGCGCAAACCCCAGGGCGTGTACACCACTCCACATTACGGTCAGGGCCGCCATCGCCACGTCCTCTGTCTGCGCGTCACTCAAAAAATTGAGCGACTGCCGTGTCTGTTCAAACAACGCTGGATGGGGCTCCTGTGGAGAGAAACGCATGACTAGCTCAGCCAAGGCCGATGCTGCCGAGTAACGTGCCAGGTCCCGCGTCAATCCCAACCGATGGCGTTCCAGTTCAAATTCGGTAAGCGTATGGAGATCGCGTGTTTGTTTGAAATAGAGCTGGACAGTCCCATCGCTAAGCGGTTGGAGGCTCGCCCCAAACTTACTCTTCGGCCGACGTGCACCCTTGGCCATGACGCTGACAACACCGAGGTCGCGTGTAGCGAGGCGGGCGATTTTGGACGTCTCGGAGTACGGGAAGGTCTGGAGGACGGTGGCATCGGTGCTGACAAGCATGGAGGGAAAATACAACATTGAACGTTCAACGCTCAACACTCAACGCTCAGCATCAACGTTCAACGTTCAACGCCCAGCACCAACACTCAACGCTCAACGCCCAGCACCAAGGCTCAACGCTCAACGTCGTG
Organism: Gemmatimonadota bacterium; assembly: GCA_036679565.1. Lineage (GTDB taxonomy): Bacteria > Gemmatimonadota > Gemmatimonadetes > Gemmatimonadales > GWC2-71-9 > JAZDDC01. The sequence continues at coordinate 19,273 of JAZDDC010000482.1, read as the reverse complement.
GGGACGCAGTTTGAGTTGAGCGTTCTGTGTTGAACATTGATGCTGAGCGTTGAAAGTTGAGAGTTGAACGTTGAACGTTGTTTTAGTCTGATTTCGGCCGCGGGGGTAGATGACGCTCAGCGGCAAACCGCAACGCCAATACCACGTCGGCAGCCCTGGCGTCCGCCTCGGTCTTGTGGTGTCCCCAATCAGGAATGTACCGATCCTCGAGCTTGCCGGCCGGCCATGTCACTTTAATAGCTGATGCCCACAGGCCAGCTCGGATCCGGTGCGCGGCATGCCGCCAATACCACTGTTCCATCCAACCCTCGCGGATTCAATACCGCGGGTGAGATGCGATGAAGAGTGGGAACGTTACAACGACCTGCGACTAGTTCAGAATTCCGTGTACGGCGGTTTGGAACTGGTGTTCAACATCGACGAGCAGATCCTGGTGAAACCACTCATCGCCGTCCACGGCCTTCCAGGCCGCGTCGGCAAGACTGGGGACCAGCGGCTCACCGCTTGTTCCAAACATCATGGCGTGGGCAATGATATCGGCGACATGGACCGTTGCGGCTTGGCTCGCAAACTCCCCGGCCAGGGCCGGTTGATGGTGTGCTTTGACAGGTTCACTCAAGCTGGTGGGCAAACCCCACTGTTCCAGCAACGCGCTGCCAACCATAGCATGGTCGTATCCGAATTCATCGTGCTCAATGGAGTGAAGGAGCCGGCCCGACTGGGCGGCATGCGCATGTGCCTTCCGCGTGCCCTTTGGGTTACCCAGATACATGACGAGCCGCCCAATGTCGTGTAAGAGACCACATACGAAGAGGGCTTCCACATTTTTGTCCTTCCGCTTCACGGCGATCATACGGCTCACGACTGCGGTGCCAAGACTGTGCCTCCAGAAAGATTCCATCTCGACGAGGTCAGCGGGCAGCTTGTCGAATGCGGAAACGGCTGAAGTTGCCAACACGAGGTCGTGCAACGGTTGAACACCCAGGATAGAAAGCGCGCGTGACACGGAATCAACTTTCGGAGACACGCCGTACATCGAGCTATTGACCAGTTTGAGGACACGTGCCGTCAGGCCGGCATCCTCCTCGATGATCCGGGCAAAATCTTCACCTGCACTGTACGGATCGTTCATTGCCTCTACCAGACGCAGATACGCCGACGGTAGGGACGGCAAGGTCGGGCAGCGCCCAATGAGATCGGCAACCTCGGATGCCACGTTTGTGCTACCTATTATTTCGTTGGGCGAGGCGGATGTTTCCACAGCGTTACCGGTGACCATGACATGGATTACAGTATGCAGTTTCAGTTTACTATCGGTGCGTCCGGGACCAATGTTGAGGTCATAAGATAAGATTTTACGATGTCGAACTGACGACCAACAACAGCTAGCGACCCTGACCTCCATGGATACGACCGCCGAGGAAAACCGTGCGTCCACGGGCGGGGAATCCAACGATTGTTTCGTAGGACTCATTAAACACGTTTTCGATACGCAATGTGGCACTCAAGCCCGGGACCACCCCTCGTTGTGGTACCAGGTCCACCGTACCCCAAACATTGACGGTGGTCGCCGATCGCAAAATGACCGGCATAGCGGGGAACGTGGAAAAATCTCGATCGTCTCGGTCACCCATATACACAACGCCGATCCCAAGACCCGCACGCTCCAAACCGGTGTAATCGACGGAAGCGGTCACCCGATCTGTGGGGCGGCGGAGGAGCCGGTTACCGAGTACAAACGAAGCACCCTCTCCTACTTGGAAACCAGCGTCTTTGACCTCTGTGTCCAAATAGGAATAGTTCGCAGTGAGGGACAACCCCGCCGGCACATGCACCACAGTCTCAATTTCCAACCCGGACGCATCCGCTTCGGCGATGTTGGCGTAGTTCGGCGATTGATCAAACGTAAATTGGATCAGATCCCGAAACGATTGCACAAAGTAGGTGCCCGTCACGGAGACGAGATCGCCCAAAATGCTTTGTGTGACTGACGCTTCCCAGGTCGTGGAACGTTCCGGCGAGAGTTCGGGGTTCCCCGTCACAAACCCCGTCGCGAAGTTTTCGAAAAATGTGGGCGCTTTGAAACTCCGTCCGACGGACCCGCGAAGACTCGTGCCCGTGGAGAACTGATATCCAACACCGCCGCGGTACGTCCAGAATGTACCAAATGCGCTATTGTCGTCCACACGCGCACCACCCGTCACCGATACACCGCCGTGATTCAGCAGAACCTGGGCATACGCCGAGCGATTGTTCCGGTCTTCCTTGGTAGATCCATTTGACGGACCGAATTGGCTAAGCGACTCATTAAAGCTGCGCTCATCATGTCTTTCTAGCTCAACACCCCCGGTCACTACAATCCCGGGATCAAAAAACACATTGGCCCTCAGGTCCGCGCTTTGGCGTCTGAGATCCTGCAAGCTTTGGAACGCGTAAAAGCCCGTTGTGTCCGCGTCGTTATCTTGTGCATCGTCGGTTCCGATGGACGTTACATTGGACGCCACGAGCAACCGTACTTCGACGTTATTCGCCAGCCATCTGGCGGCATCGATGCTTACCGATGTGGCTTCGTCGAGCGACAATGCGTTTTGATCGACGAGATTTCCCGAGGCATCCGTAGGAAAGTGAAAACGACTGTCCCGGTATCTCATGGATAGGGTTAACGTGCTTACGTTGTCTGGTTTTAACTGGACACGTCCGCTCCACACCGTGTTGTCATAGTCGTTGTTAAATGCATAGACGCCATCCGTGGTAAGGTGGCTCGCGCCGAACGCATATTGGACACCGCCGGTCTCACCAGATACGTCCCCGTCCACTCTAACCGAACCGAATGTCCCTCCTCTCACACCAACGTTGTATCGCGCTGCCCCAGACCCCTGTCGTGTGAAAATCTGGACTACGCCTGCAATGGCATCGGCACCGTACAAGACACTCCCGGGCCCCCGCAAAATCTCAATCCGCTCGATGTTCGCCGTTGAAAGATGGGCAAAGTCATAGGCACCACCCGGTTGATTGACCTTAACACCATCAATCAACACCTGTACGTAGTCACTCTCACCGCCACGGAGGAACAACGATGTTGCGCCACCAAACGAACCGGACTGTACGACGGTCGCACCCGGAACGTCTCGAAGCGCGTCTGCAACCGATGTCACTCCGCGCAAACGAAGATCATTGCCGTCGATAACGGTTAAGGAACTGGTCAGCACACGAGCCGAAACGGGGACCCGAGTTGCGGTGATCGTTATGGGTTCCAGTTGCGTGGTGTCGGTTTGCTGAAGTGGCATGGTTGCCGGTACAATCACCAAGACCAACGTTGTCAAAGTTATCATTCAAATCTCTCCTAATCGGCATTTACAAATCGTCAACCCGCAATCGCTAATTGTTATCCGTCATCAACGGATTGGCGACTCACGATTGCACTCATTTGGACCGTGTTTTCCGTCTCAACGGGATGAATTGCGGCACGCCGTCCCAGCTAACCAGTTCGACGGGCCACTGGAACACCTGCTCTAAAGTATCTCGCGTTAGCACGTTTCCCGGCTCGCCGTGCGCGGCGGCACGACCTTCGTGCATCACAAGAATCCTATCGCTAAAACGCGCGGCGAGGTTGACGTTGTGCGTCACGATGATCCCGGCCATCCCTTGGTGCTTTACCAGTGTGTGAACTAACTCGAACACTTCCATCTCATGGCGGATGTCTAGGTTCGTCGTGGGTTCGTCCAATACGAGGACTTTTGGTTCCTGCGCAAGTGTGCGCGCAATGCGAACCCTTTGCCATTCGCCTCCGCTAAGTGTTGCTATCCAACGATCCGCCAGATGAGCAACGTCACACTGAGTCAAAGCGTCCTGGACGATCTGTGTATCGTGTAGCTTTGTTGCCGCGAAAGCACCGAGGTGGGGATAACGACCGAGCATGACCTGTTGTTGCACACGGAAGGGGAATACGGGTTCTTCGCGTTGAGAGACGACACCGAGCGTCTTGGCCAGCTCTTTGCGGCCCCACTCGGTTGCATCTTTGCCAAGTACGGTGACGGTGCCTGCGTGCGGCGCCTCAGAGCCAACAATTAGCCGCACCAACGTCGTTTTGCCACTCCCGTTGGGTCCCACGATGCTCACAAAGTCGCCCGCATCGACTTGCAACCCGACATCGTTGACGGCGTCCACCGGTGCCTGCGGATATCGATAGCGCACATTTTCCAAACGTACGATCACGCGGTCATCTTCCGCAGGAGAAAGGCAAAAACGGGCACGCCGATCAACGCGGTGACGACACCAACGGGAAGCTCTCGTGGCGCGAACGCGGTTCGTGCGACGGCATCGGCCAGTGTCAGCAGCGTGCCGCCCAACAAAAACGCTGTCGGAAGAAGGACACGATGCACGTGCCCCCACACGAGCCGAGTCGCATGTGGGATCACCAAACCCACAAATCCGACGATTCCGGAAACGGCAACCGCCGCCGCCGTGAGTAGGGACGTCGCCACGTAGAGGAGACGTTTGAATGCAACGACATCGACACCAAGAAAACCGGCAGGTTCATCGCCCAGCGACAGGAGATCAAGGTGCCGGGCCGCGCCAAATAACAGACCCAACGGCACGATCGAATAAACCATAAACAGCAGAAGCGCACGCCAAGACGCACTGTCAAATCCACCCAAGAGCCACAAGATGGCATTCCGCAACTCTGCAGCCGGGGAGAGAGCAATCACCGCTCCGACAAGGGCAGACGCAAGCGAGCTGACTACCACTCCCGCCAATATCAAAACTCGAGCGTCCAACAAGGCCCCCGCAACAACCGCCAGGCGATACACCAACGTGATCGCAACCAAAGCGCCGATGAATGCCGCCATTGGCACACCCCACGCACCGCCCCATCCCGTCGCGATAACCAAAACTGCGCCAAGCCCGGCGCCACCGGAGAGCCCCATCAGATACGAATCTGCAAGCGGATTCCGGACGAGCACCTGCAGCACGGCACCGGTGACGGCCAGGGATCCACCAACGGCAAACGACAAGAGCGCCCGTGGCATCCGCAAATGGCGCACAATCGCAACCATCGTCTCGTCACCTCGACCCACCACCGCGCCGAGAACTTCGGTGAGGTCAAACCCAACGGGTCCAACGGCAACGCCCGTGCTTATTGCGGCAAACGCGACGAGGACCAACACCAACGACCGCATCTAGCGGTGGTCCGGTGCCACTGGTTTGGCCGCAGCGGCGCGAATTATCCCGGCGCGCAGCCGAGGTATGGCGTCGAAACTCCGCATGGACGGCCATTGGAACTCGGTTCCCCCAACAAAGGCAAAACGACCTTCAGAAATCGCGCGTAGAGTCTGCCACTCAGGTCTGGTCGCGTACGCGGGGACCTCGGTTCCCATGGTCACCAGAAAAACATCGGGATCGCGATCGGCGATCGTCTCGACGCTCACCGACGCCGACGGCGCCTCGATGTCCGCGAAGACGTTTTGCGCCCCGGCAAGTGTCAACATCTCGTGCAGAAAACTGCCGGCGCCGATAATAATGGGCGGGTTATCCCATGTGAGAATGACCACGCTTATCGGATCAATTTCGATCGGATTCGCTATAGCCGAGTCAAGTTTCGATCGGAATCTGACCGCCAAACTATCTGCACGCTCTTGCAAACCCGTTGCAGCTCCCAAAACACCTGCGACACGGGGAATACTCTCGAGGAGATCGATCGCAACGCTGACAGATTGAATGCCCAACGTCTCGAGTTGTTGCATGGGCCATCGGTTGACTTCCGATGCATAAAAGACAACGAGGTCGGGCCTGACCGCCGCCACGGCTTCTACGTTCGGTGGCATCCCTTCACCAACACTGACAACAGACAACGCTGCATCCGGTACAATGTCCCACTGTGTACGGCCGACCAAGCGGTCGCCAGCACCAATCGCGAAGAGTAACTCCGTCGTAGCGGGAGAAAGCGATACGATGCGACGGACGTCGTGTTGAAGCTCAATGGTCCGGTCGAGGTCGTCACGAAAATCAGATGAGGACGGCCGAGCCTCTTGCGTTTGGCACGAAAGCAAAATCCCGCCGAGCAGCGTGTGCAACGCAAAAACGCCCACGTTTCCGGGGCGGATCGTGAGCGAAATTCGTTGAAGCCAACGGTTCATTCGATCCACCATCCCCCACCCTCGAGGGATAAAGTGTGGAGCGGATCGAGGACGTCTCCTGGCTTCGAGCGCTCGACTCGCCTTCCCGACATTCCGGTGGCGTTGTGAGTCGAACCTACATTACTCGTTACAGTGGCGGGGCCGCGCCGGATTTACACCGGCTTCCGTGTTCCTTGACCGCTATTTCTTCTATTCCAACAACTGCTAAGGCTAGCGCGCGTAATTCCTGCGCGCAAGGGCGTCGTTGAGACGTGCTTTCAAATCTGCACGTGCGTTTTCGTAGTTGGTCCTGTCACCATCGGACATCTCGCTGCGTTCCCGCTCGTAACTCTCATCCAACATGGCAATACGCGCCGCGAGCACCTCCGGATCATCTGAGGACACCGGCACCGGCTCAACACGACGCCACCACAATACGACAGCACCGAGGAATGCGAGCATCGCCGCTATGACCACGAGCCACCAATAGTCCGTCGCCACAAAAGGCTGATCCGAAAAGCTAATGACCACCGGCGCGCCCGCCGGGACAAACGATGCTTCGTATCGCACAAACCGTATCTCGTCGAGCTGCTCGATACCGACCAAACGAAGGGAGCCGGTAACAACCGCCGAAGTGTCTTCGAGCAACAGCTGAAAACGTTCCGTGCTCTGATCCACGGGCACCGTCAGCTCGCGCTCGCGCGGCAGCGAATATGAATACACCAACTGCTTTTGTCCCGGTGGCACCGGCGCCAGGAGCGAAAGCGAATCTCCGTTACGTTGCAACGCTTCGGAGCTAACGTCCGACTCTCCCATTTGTAATCCAAACGCACCTGAGGGAACCGAACTGCGCCAAACGGGAGACGTCTCGTTGCCGGCAATACGCGCCACATTTCCCCTGTTGGCCAACACGATGAGTTCCAGCACTGACCGCGTGCCATCTTCACCCGCGCGACGGATCACGAGATGCCGCTGGACGAGGTCCAACGGGGGCCCAACACTCGACGTGTCAAAAACAAACAAGGTGGATGCAGTGTCGGCGGTGAACTGGACCGAACGGACGGGGGTTGAAAAGTAGGTGATGTCCCTAAAACGAACGCTCGAGACATACAGCGCCGACGTATCACGTGTGGTCGCATTCAACACATACACGCCGAGGCGGTCCGTAAGTACGGAGTCAACCAGGGAGCCCTGAGCCAAGGTGATCTGATGTAAGCTCACCCACTCGTTTTGCAAAGGGATGGTATCGTTACCAAGCACCACCAACGCCCGTCCGCTCAGCTGGAACTGTTGGGCGGAGAGTGTCGCGGGTGCCAAGACCAAGCAGCAGGTCAGGCAGATGTTACGGAATGAACTTGCCGAAGTCCTCAGGGTTCAGATCCCGAAGGCGGTTTTGAAGCGTTTCCGCGTCGAGTGGTTCGCTCGGCGGATTTTCAGGTACAATCTGTTCGGCGTTGCTTTCCCCCAGCAGGTCTTCGTTTGCAAAGATGGGTGCTTGGAGTCGTAACGCAATGGCAATGCTGTCCGACGGTCGGGCATCAATCTGCACCACTTCCCCGTTTCGCCGTAACTCGAGTTGGGCGTAGTATGTGTTGTCACGCATATCCAAGATGCGCACTTGGTTCAACTCCGCGCCGAGTCCAACGATAACCTGTCGTAGGAGATCATGTGTCAGTGGGCGAGCAAACTTCATGTCTGCTAGCTCCATTGCAATGGCGTTTGCTTCGTTGGGGCCTATCCAGATGTGCAACACCCGATCGCCTTCCTTCTCCCGAAGGACGACGATCGGACTTTTTGACTGCGGCTCCATGCCGAGGTGCGCAACTTTGACTTCAACAAGCACCGCGCCCGCCCGGGTTACAAGGTGTTAGTACCGATAGTGACTGGGCTTGTACGGCCCATCAATTGGTACCCCAATATAATTCGCCTGTTTCTCCGTCAGTTTTGTTAAATTGACGCCGAGGTGAGCCAGGTGCAACCGCGCCACCTCTTCATCCAGCTCAATCGGGAGCCGGTACACTTCCTTGTTGTACTGGTCGGTGCGCTGCCAAAGTTCCAGTTGTGCTAGGACTTGGTTAGTAAAGGACGCGGACATCACGAAGCTCGGGTGCCCTGTGGCGCAGCCTAGGTTGAGCAAACGGCCCTCGGCGAGGATCAAAACGCTGTGTCCATCTGGGAACGTGAATTCGTCGTACTGCGGTTTGATATTCCGGTGTTTGATACCCGGGATTTTCTTCAAACCGGCCATGTCGATTTCGTTATCGAAGTGACCGATATTGCCGATGATGGCCTTGTCTTTCATGCGTGACATGTGATCGGCGGTAATGATATCGTAGTTACCGGTTGTGGTAATGAAGATATCCGCGCGTTCAACGACACTTTCCAACGTCTCGACCTGAAAACCCTCCATCGCTGCCTGCAACGCGCAGATGGGATCGATTTCAGTGATGATGACACGGCAACCCTGGCCCCGCAGGGCCTGCGCACATCCCTTGCCCACTTCGCCGTAACCGGCAATTAGGGCAACCTTACCACCCAACATGACGTCCGTTGCACGGGCCAATCCGTCGGGCAACGAATGCCGGCAACCGTAGATGTTGTCGAATTTGCTCTTGGTCACCGAGTCATTGACGTTGATCGCGGGGAATAACAACGTGCCGGCCTCGGCCATTTGGTACAGTCGGTGCACACCTGTGGTTGTTTCTTCGCTCACGCCTTTGATCTTCGGCGCAATACGACTCCAACGATCGGCGTCGCGTGAATGAATGTCGCGCAACGTGTCGAGGATGACCCCCCACTCCTCCGGTTCGCTGTCCGGATCAAAACCCGGGATCGAACCTGCTTTTTCGTACTCGTCGCCCTTGTGAATCAGGAGTGTTGCGTCTCCCCCGTCATCCACGAGGAGGTCCGGACCTGACCCGTCAGGCCATAGCAGAGCCCGGTCGGTACACGACCAATACTCGGGCAGCGTTTCGCCCTTCCAGGCGTACACAGGGATTCCCTTCGGATTCTCGGGCGTCCCATCCGGGCCAACCACGGCGGCCGCCGCGGCGTGATCCTGTGTCGAGAAGATGTTACAGCTGACCCACCGCACGTCAGCACCCAAATCGACAAGTGTCTCAATGAGAACGGCGGTTTGAATGGTCATGTGCAGACTGCCCATGATCTTGGCACCGCCTAACGGTTTCTGGCCCGCATACCGTTCACGCAGTGCCATGAGTCCAGGCATCTCGTGTTCGGCAAGTCGAATTTCATCTCGACCGAATTCTGACAAGTTGAGGTCGGCGACTTCCCAGGAATCATTAGGGCCCACGGAACGGCCAGTGTCTGTTTTCGGCGTTTCAGCTTCAATCGTTGTTTGCATTTGGTCGCTTGTAAGATGGTTTGGCGGGTATGAGCCCGCGGTTATAGGTTGCTGGGGACGGTCGAGCCGGCAACCGGGATTTAACGGCCACCGACCAGTCCCCGGACATGCTGCTATTGAATGATGATCTAGCGAGCCCCCGTCAGCTCAATCTGGCCAGCGGCCTCGCGAAGTTGCTCGACGCGATTGGCCCGCTCCCAACTGAAGAGATCGACAGTTTGGCCATGAACCGTAACCGTCGATGGCTCCTGTCCGAAGTGACCATAGGCGGCTGTTTTTTGGAAAACAGGTTTGCGTAACGCAAGGCTCTCTATGATACCCGCCGGCGTGAGGTCGAACGTTTCGCGAACGATGTTGTCGATCATGGGATCCGGCATGGTCCCCGTACCGAACGTATCGATCATTATGGAGACCGGCTCGGCAACGCCAATAGCGTACGCCAGCTGTACTTCGCAACGTTCGGCAAGACCTGCCGCCACGACATTCTTGGCCACCCAACGGGTCGCATACGCGGCAGAGCGATCGACCTTCGAAGGGTCCTTGCCACTGAAGGCGCCGCCGCCGTGCCGTGCAAAGCCACCATAGGTGTCCACAATGATTTTGCGTCCGGTGAGGCCAGCATCGCCCATGGGCCCACCGACCACAAAACGACCTGATGGATTAATCAAACACCGAACCCCATTGGAATCGAGGTCGATATCCTCCAAAACACGACCAATGACGACTTCCCGTATGCCTTCTTCGATGGTCTCGTTGGATACGTCGTCAGAGTGTTGCGTTGACACAACAACCGTCTTGATCGCAACCGGTCGGCCGTCAGCATATTGGACACTTACCTGGCTTTTGCCATCCGGGGCCAGCCAGGGCAGCTCGCCGCTCTTACGAGCCTCAGAGAGCCGTTTGGTAAGCCCATGGGCCAGCATGATGGGCACTGGCATAAGCGATGGGGTCTCATTGCATGCATACCCGAACATCATACCCTGATCGCCCGCTCCGCCGGTATCGACACCCTGAGCAATGTCCCGCGATTGTGTATCGATTGAGGTGAGCACCGCGCACGTGTCGCAATCGAAGCCGAGCGATGAATCCGTGTAGCCAATGCCGCGGATCGTTTCACGTATGATGTCTGGATAGTTGACTTGAGCCGTGGTTGTAATTTCGCCGGCGACGACGGCCATGCCGGTGGTCACAAGTGTTTCACACGCCACTCGAGCCACGGGGTCGGCGGCGATAATATTGTCGAGAATCGCATCCGACACTTGGTCGGAAATCTTGTCGGGATGTCCTTCGGTAACGGACTCCGACGAGAAAACATGTGGGTGGAGATTCATAGGGCCCCTGGTGTAGTTAACGGCTAGCGCACGGGATTCCGAGTGCCAACCGCTCGTAATTTGGAACCTAAAGTACCCCTATGGGTCGGGCAACCACCCGCCATGCAGGCCCTCGAGGTCGGCGACTTTACGCAGTCCGTCAGTCAGTAGATCTGTAACTTCTTGCGTTGTGGCTGCTTGCAGAGCTTGTTCGGCAATCGGCCTGGCAACGTCCACGTCAAGCTGCCGCATTAACCAGCGGATTTGCGCCAGACGAGGTGGTGCCACGCTAAAGACCGAGTACCCGAGCCCTAGCAAGAGAAGTGCCGCCAACGGCTCCGACGCCATTTCGCCACAGACACTCACCGAGAGCTTGGCGCGGTTTGCGGCGTCGGCCACATATTTTAACGCCCGGACTACAGCCGGATGGTAGGAGGAGAATCGGTCGGCCAGACCGGCGTTACCGCGATCCACCGCAAGAATGTACTGGGTCAAATCATTCGTTCCGACGCTGAGAAAATCACTTCCCGCCGCCAGTTCGTTTGCCAACAGGGCGGCGGCGGGTGTCTCGATCATCACACCCACCGGAATACTATCGGCACACGGGATTCCATCTCTTCGCAAATCTCGTTGCGCCACATCGAGCAGTTTCCGAACGGCCCGGAGTTCCTCAACACCGGTAATCAGCGGCAGCATCAGTTGCACGTCACCGTGTATCCGTGCGCGTAGCATTGCGCGTAACTGTACGATAAATATTTCGGGTTGGTCCAGACACACACGGATGGCGCGCCAACCGAGAAACGGATTGGCCTCTCGGGGCGGCCGGAATGGCGCCGGGAACTTATCTCCGCCCAGATCATAGCTGCGGATGACGACCGAGTCGTCGGGAAACCGCTGCGCGATGCGAGTAAAATACGCAAATTGCTCATCTTCGGACGGCAATTCGGCACGCCCGATGATCATAAACTCCGTGCGCACCAACCCAACCCCCTGTGCCCCTCGTTCCGCGGCGTCGTTGAGTTCCTCCGGTAGATCGACATTGGCTTTGAGTTCCACCGACGTACCGTCTTTCGTCACCGGGGGTTCGACGGCGACACTGGCAAGCTCTGTTTCGCGCTCTTCGCGCCGTCTCTCCCTCGCAAGAGCTTCGGCAATCTCCTCGGGCGTTGGGTCAATCGTGACCGTACCACGGTCGCCATCGAGGATCAACTGCGTACCGGTGACCACTTGGTCCATACCACCTACCAACCCCATCACACATGGAATGCCCAGACTGTGTGCGAGGATGGCGGCATGCGAGGTACGGGTGCCCTCCGCACTCACAAACCCAGCCACGTGGGTATTGTCGAATTCCACGGTGAGACCCGGCGACAACTCCTGAGTCAAGACGATCGCGGGCGGACCTTCATGATGTTCAATGATGTCGGCGATGGAGTTACCGGTGAGACGCTGCAGGACACGCACGGCGATGCCGAGAATATCCGCACCACGTTGACGCAGAATGGCACTGGGAGACTGGGCCCACCGAGCACGTAGCTCCAACGACTCGAACTCAAAAGCCCGTTCAGCGCTGAGTTGGTTTTGCCGGATCAGATGTTCGACGGCGCCACGGAACTCGACATCGTCGAGCATGAGGATCTGGGCATCGAAGATCTTTGCCTCCTCGGCACCCGCCCGTTCCTGTGTTCGATCCCGTAGTTCCGCAAGATGATTTCGAACGGCTTCGACCGCGGCATGAAGTCTTTCGATCTCACCGGGAACGTCTTTTTCCTGAATTGGTCGGTCCGGAACGTCAGGCAACTGCCACTGCACGACATACGCAGGTCCGACGACCGTGCCCGGAGAAACTCCGATGCCCTTCAGGACCCGCGTGTCACTCACTCGTTAAAACCTCGCCCAATGAGTGTCCCGAGCGCGGCAACGGCAGCTTCCGCGTCATCGCCGTCCGCGCGGATGGTAAGGGAACTCCCATGTTCGGCGGCGAGTGTCATGACGCCGAGGATGCTCTTGCCATTGACAGCCATATCGTCTTTGACGACGACGATTTCACAAGCGAACGAACTGGCCACCTTCACAAAAGCGGCGGCCGGACGTGCGTGCATCCCGAGTTCGTTGACGATCTCAAATAAGTGTTCCTCTACAGCCATAACCCACCTATGATCAGGGCGACGCCAATGGCGACGGTACCAAGTCTTGCCGCACCTACCGTCGGCAACACCCACCGGAGGCTGACCACGGTAATAGCCGCGACAATCACCGCAGCCACACGAGCGCCGACGTCGAGATCGGAGAGTAGTTGCTCAGCCAATACGGGTGTGGCCAGTCCGACGACAAAGGGTGCGGCAAACTCACCGAATTTGATACTCGATTGCAGTATCCTACCGTGCAACGCTTTGCCTACACTGAAGCCGTAACGCAATCCCGCACGCAAACCCCAAAACCGAATGGCCACGTGTACGAGGTTGAACACGACGAGGAACGTGATCACCCCGACAAACGGCGAGACGACAACCGTGGCAAGCAGACCCATTGACGACGCAACCGGAAGCAAACCGACCCAGATCAATCGGTCACCCAATGAACCCAGGGGGCCTTTGATTGTGTCGCGAAACTTCTCGACCTGTTCCGGCTCGACGCCTTTCAACTCCGCACGCGCCACCGCACCAATGGCGAAGTTAGCGAAAAAGGGGTGGCTATTGAAGTATTGACAAGCACGGGCCATCGAATCACGGTACGATCGACCGTGTTTGCCACCCGGTAGTAACCGTAGCAATGGTTCGATGGTTACACTCCACCCGGTGGCTTGTAACCGATGAAGATTCCACGATGCCTGAATCGTGAACGACCGGAGAAACGCAAGGAGAAACATCATTGCAATAAAACCCACGCAACACCGAGTCCCAGACCCGCAACGTACCACAACTGTTTTGGTCCGGAAGCGCCGATGGCGCGCAACCCGCTGGTGAACCCCGTCCCTATTGCCAATCCAGCGGCGATCATTGTTGCCGCGACCGCACTTTGCACGCCAAACGGAACGTAATCGCGTATCACGCGTCCCAGCAGCAGTCCGACTCCTACCAACGCCGCTCCACGAAAAATTTCGCGGACGAATCCCCGCACATGGAGTTTTCGCGCAACGACGTAGTCGCCGTTTTCTAACTCTTCAATATTTCTTTCAAAGTCGATCGTGTTCAGCTTGCGAACACCTTGTACGCTCCACTCTCCTAGTTGCGCGGTGGCAAGCCCTACACCGACAGCCACGCCAATACCCAATACGCCAGGCGCAAACGCGGCGGTACCGGTGGCCACAACCGCGCCGACGCCGTAGTCCGGATATCGCGCCGCACCGAATGGCATGACGTCCCATGCGAATAACTCGAGCACAAGACCAATAGCGGCACCGGTCGTCACATCACCGACAATCATTCCCGCGACGACGGCCGCAACGAGCGGCCGAGACGTCATGATTTGCGGTCCCGCAATGAGATCCACACCGACCACTGTTCCCCACACGATCAACCACACGAGGGCAGCATCGGTCATTGCACGATGTCCGCCAATGGAATCGGCGCGGTATTCGGTAGATCTTGGGCCGAAATATTCACACCGCGACCCTCCAGTTCACGCAACCTTGTTAGCTCCTCATCGGTGAGAAATAAATACGGAAGACGTTGGGCACGATCACCTGACTGATGAATGCCACCGAGATTGACCTCTCTTATGCTCGCGTTACCTGAACACAGTTGGAAAAGTTCTTCAACACCCTTTACGAGCACTATTGTGCGTTCCTCAGAGATTACCCAATCTTCAAACCGCCCGGCAGCTTCGTTGATCGTGACGAATTCAACATCGACGTCGTCCGGCACACCAGCGCGGTACAAGTCGGCCTCCCATCGATTCGCCGCAACGTGGTCGTCTGCCAAGACGAGCCGGTTGGGGTTGAGTGCTTGCCCCCACCCAACCACCACCTGTCCGTGTATCAGGCGATCGTCAACACGAAACAGACACACACTCACGGCAACATGCGAATCGAACTTGTTCCAGATTTGAGCAGCCGATCCGCAAGTACCTCGATGTCCTCTTCCAGATGGTGGACGAATTCCAACAACATTGGCAGATTCACACCGGCTAACACAAACACCTCGTCACGAGTTCGTTGAATTTTTGCCGCCGCCATGAAGCAACTCCCGCCAGGCATGTCAACGAAAAGAATCGTTGGACTGTCACGCACGACCGCAGCGATACGCTCCTCGATTAGCTGCGCACCGCAACCCTCGTTGCTTACCGTCACCAACCCGTCTTCCGAACCGACGATACACTTCACTGCATCGAGCAAGGCGTTGGCTAGGGTCCCGTGCGAAACGATGACGCCGTGAACCCGACTATTCATAGTCCTCGGAAAGGTATTCGCGAAGTCTCCTCTGCCCTGACATCTTTGAGATAAGTTGGTCGTTCAAATCTTGCGCGGAGTCCGTGCCGCTGTACTTCAGCAGGTGGTTCATAGCAACCACCTCCGAAACGACCGTGATATTCTTCCCGGGGTTTAACGGTACAATAACGGTTGGTAAATCAACGTCGAGAATATTTGTAAATTGTTGCTCGAGTCCGGACCTATCGGTTTTGGCCGCACTGTCCCAATCTGCCAATTGCACGACAACTTCGATTCGTTTCTGTTGACGCACGGCCCGAATACCGAAGAGCTTTGACACATCGACGATTCCTGCACCACGGATCTCCATATAACCGTGTGTGAGTTCCGGCGCACGTCCGATCAGAACATCTGTGCCACGGCGTGTGATGTGCACTACATCATCCGCCACTAACCGATGACCCCGCTCAACGAGGTCAAGCACACATTCGCTTTTTCCAATTCCCGATCGTCCCACAAACAGGAGCCCAACACCGTACACGTCGGTCAGTGACCCATGCATGGTGGTCGATCGTGCGAACACCTCAGTCAGATAGGGTGTGATCCGCCGGTAGAACTCCGACGTAGAAAGCTTTGAGCGGATCACCGGCACGCCGCGCTCTTCAGCGACGGCAATGAGTTCGTCCGGAACAGTTTGGCCTTTTGTTACAAACACGCATGGAACTGCATCCTGCATCAGCCCCTGTAGGGATGTCCTACACGCCGCAGCATCAAGTGATTTGAGATAGTTGACTTCCGTCTGGCCCAGAACGTGGAGCCGTTCGCTGAGGAAACGGTCGATGTAACCGGCCAACACCAGTCCGGGACTCGATACCTCCGGTACTGTGATGGGACGATCGAGACCAACCCCTTCCGTCAGCACTTCGAGCTGCAACGTTTCGGTCTTGCGCGAAACGAGTTGGGCCACGGTCATCTTACTCAAGTGTCAGCTCGCAATACGTCGGTTTGTACTCGGTCGTGTCTTGTCTAAGTGGTTCTCCAGTTTGTGAGCCCCCCGGTCCAATGCGGTACGAAAATCGGATCCTTCAGCCGACGCCATTTTCGTGCGGCCTTTGGCGAAGTGCAGGTGGTATTCGACCAGGAATCGATCGTGGTCAACATCAAGGATGACCTCAGCTCGAATGACCCGGCCCGCCTTTTTCGCCGCTCGTTCCACCAATTCTTGCGCTCGTGTCCTAATGTCCTCCGATACATCCGTGTGACGTGCAGTTACCAACACTTTCATTTCTACCTGCCCTCTCTCTCGCTCCCAGCGAGTATCGTTTCCTTTAGATGGTCGTACGTTTCCGACGCCGCCACCTCCCATGTCAGCCCAGAAGCAAAAGTGCGACCACCGGACCCAAGCCTTTCCACCAGGTCGGCATCCACTACGATGCGCCGCATCGCGGCCGCAAACGCTTCCACATCCCCGGCCTGAATCAACATGCCAGTTTGACCGTCGATGACCGAGTCCCTCAGCCCGGGGCTGTCCGCCGCAATCGCCGGTGTACCACAGGCTGCCGCCTCGACGTTGGTCATTCCCCACCCCTCTTTGAGCGACGGAAAAACAACTGACCAGGCACTGCGAAACAGCTCCAGTTTTTTCTCCTCGGTAACAAACCCCAGAAATCGGACCGAGTCAGCAACACCCAAATGTCCCACCAGCCGTTCTAAACGTGGGCGGTCGTCCCCGCTTCCCGCAACTAGCAATTGTGTGCGCCCGTTCTCCACAAGGATATCGGGCAACGCACGAATGGCGACATCCACTCCCTTGTACCGCTTCAACCGGCCTACATAGAGAAATGTGGGGTCCGGCGACCGCAGGACCGCAGGATCGGGCCGGTAGCGGTCGAGATCCACACCCGGGCGAATAACGCGAATTTTGTTCCAGTTTACACCGCGTGCCACCAGATCATCCCTTGTACTTTCGCTAATGGCGTGAAATGCCGCCTGCCGGTACACCCACGGTATGGGTCTCTCAGCAAACCAGACAAGGGTAGCCACGGGCAGTGGTGCTTCGCGAAATGCAGTCGCTCCGAAGAGGTGAGGAATTATTACATAGATTGGTAGCTGAGTGATTTGACTGAGATATAAAGGGAGCTTATTGATATCTTCAACCAAGACGTCGTACTGCGCTGTAGCAAGCGTGTCCCGTACGGCGCGACGCCCGAGCCCTGCAAAGCTATGGCGACCGCCAAACCGACGCACATCAATCCCGTCCACCCACGCACGTTCCTGCGCACCCGGCCAACCGGATGTGACCAGAGTGACTTCGCACCCTTTTTCCACGAGACGCCGGAAGATCTCAAAAAAATGGATCTCTGCTCCTCCGGCCTGTGGATTTTCGATGTCGAGCCAATTGACCGCCAGAATCTTCACGGCGTTGTTACAACCGTTGATGTTGACGAGCCAACGCGTCCAACACCCCGTTCACAAATGATGGGGCTTTGTCACCGGCAAACCACTGCGCCAGTCGAACAGATTCGTCGATAACGACACGAGCCGGCGTTTCTTCAAACAACAACTCCGTCAGCGCTAACCGCAAAATGTTGCGTTCGACGATTCCCACCCGTTCCAATCGCCAACCCTCGATGGCCGCTTCGATATCCTGATCGAGCCGGTCACATTCCGCGACGGCTCGACAAGCCAGCCGTGCGGCGGCGGATCGATGCGGCACAGGGCCGATCCCGAAAAAACTGTCGGCGACACCCTCGACCGCGGGTTTGCCTTGTAGTTCCCACGCATAGAGGAGCTGCAATGCGCGAGCGCGAACTTTTGTTTCAGTTCTGAGTCGCGGCATCGATCTCTCGTATGGCGCGCGTAGCAAGTAATGCCGCTTCGGCCGCTTCCGCACCTTTGTTCCCCGCGGCGCCGCCCGCCCGCGCCACAGCCTGCTCGAGTGTATCGCAGGTCAACAATCCAAACCCGACCGGTCTACCCGTCGTGAGTGCCGTCTCACCCAATCCACGTGTTGCCTCAGTAGAAATGAAATCGAAGTGCGGTGTTTGCCCACGGACGACCGCGCCAAGCGCTACCGCGAACGCGAAGCGACCACTTTCCAGCGCGTGTCTCACGACCACGGGAAGTTCAAAGGCACCCGGCACCCAGGAGATGTGGATGTCGTGCAATGCGATCCCGTTATGTGTAAGAAAATCAACGGCTCCGTCCAGTAATCGACGTGTTACTGCCTCGTTGAACCGACTGACAACGATAACGACGGATATTTCATCAGACGAAGACATACCGGCGACTAGTGCGAAAGAAAATGGCCAAGCTTATCCCGCTTCGTATCGAGGTAATCGCGATTTTCCGTTGTGGCATCCGGTTCGATTGGAACACGTTCAGCAATGGTCAACCCATACCCTTCAAGACCCACAAGCTTCATGGGATTGTTGGTGAGCACACGAATCGATGTTAGGCCGAGGTCCATCAAGATTTGAGCACCGATCCCGTAGTTCCTGAGATCTGGCGCAAATCCGAGACGGGCGTTTGCCTCTACGGTGTCACTACCCGCATCTTGCAGTTCGTACGCCTTCAGTTTGTTCGTGAGCCCAATGCCTCGACCTTCTTGATCGAGGTACACCACAACCCCGCGCTCTGCTTCTGCAATAACCTGCATGGCCCGTTGTAGCTGCCACCCGCAATCACACCGGGTCGAGCCAAACACATCACCCGTTAAACACTTCGAGTGCATGCGGACGAGGACGTCTTTGTGGTCGGCGACGTCACCGTAGACGAGCGCTATGTGCTCGCGGTCATCGACATCATTGCCGTATGCAACCACGGTGAATTCGCCGTATGGGGTGGGTAGTCGCGCATGCGCGGCGCGATGGATGAGACGTTCATGCTGCAACCTGTAAGCAACCAGCTGCGCCACCGTGACGAAGGTCAACCCATGCGCTTCGGCGAAGTCTTCGAGTTGGTCCCGACGCATCATCGACCCGTCCTCGGCCAGGATCTCGCAGATGACACCCGCCGGTTCAAGACCCGCCAGACGGGCCAGATCGACGCTCGCTTCGGTTTGTCCCACACGTTGTAACACGCCACCGGGTCGTGACCGAAGAGGAAAAACGTG